>QKMY01000004.1 GCA_003242895.1 Candidatus Margulisiibacteriota bacterium | reverse complement strand
TTCGATTCTTTTTCTGCTTTTACTTTGGCTTCTTCAGCAGCTTTCTTTTTAGCTTCTAACTCTGCCTTGCCCTTAGCTTCAGCTTCAGTTTTTTTCTTCGTCTCTAACTCTGTCTTTTTTCTCGCTTCTTCTGCAGCTTTTTGTTTTACTTCCAGCTCTGCTCGCTGCTTCGATTCTTTTTCCGCTTTTACTTTGGCTTCTTCAGCAGCTTTCTTTTTAGCTTCTAACTCTGCCTTGACCTTAACTTCGGCTTCAGTTTTTTTCTTCGTCTCTAACTCTGCCTTTTTTCTCGCTTCTTCTGCAGCTTTTTGTTTTACTTCCAGCTCTGCTCGCTGCTTCGATTCTTTTTCCGCTTTTACTTTGGCTTCTTCAGCAGCTTTCTTTTTAGCTTCTAACTCTGCCTTGACCTTAACTTCGGCTTCAGTTTTTTTCTTCGTCTCTAACTCTGCCTTTTTCCTCGCCTCTTCTGCTGCAGTCTGCTTAGCTTGGAATTCGGCTTTCTTTTTAGCAGTCATTTCAGCTCTCTTTGATTCAAAGTCGGCTTTTATTTTTGCCTCGACTTCGGCTTTCTTTTTGACTTCCTGCTCTGCCTTCTTCTTAGCTTCTTCGGCTGCTTTCGCCTTCACTTCTAACGCTGCTTTCGCCTTTGCTTCAAAGTCGGCTTTTTTCTTAGCCTCAGCTTCGGCTTTCTTTTTAGCGTCCAGCTCTGCTTTGGCTTTGACTTCTTCGGCTGCTTTCTGCTTCGACTCCAATTCTGCTTTTTTCTTTGCTTCGGCTTCGGCTTTCTTCTTCGCCTCTAACTCCGACTTCTTCTTGGCTTCCAATTCAACTTTCTGATTGGCTTCTAACTCTGCCTGTGCTTTTGCTGCTTGTGCTGCTTTTACTTTCGCCTCTTCAGCTGACTTCGTTTTAGCCTCAAGCTCTGCTTTGGCCTTTGCTTCTGCTTCGGCTTTCTTTTTTCCCTCGAGCTCTGCTTTTGCAGTAGCCTCTTGAGCTGCGTTCTGCTTGGCTTCGAGTTCTGATAGTGCCTTCGCCTCTGCTTCTGCATTTTGTTTTGCTGCTAATTCTGCCTTCGTTTTAGCCTCAAGCTCTGCTTTGGCTTTTGTGTCATCTTCAGTTCTCTGGTTGACTTCATCAATGGCTTTCACCTTAATAGCTGAAGCTGTTTCCAGTTTTGTCTCAAGTTCCTTCTTATTAACCGTAGCATTCGTTAAATTGGATTTTGCTTCTATCTCAGACTTCTTTTTAGCTCCCAGTTCTGCCTTTAATTCTACTTCTTTTTCAGCGCTCATCATCACGTCAGCTTCAGGTTTCTTACTTTCGGCTGCTTCTAACTGAGCATTTTCCAGGTTCTGATTCATTACAGTTAATTCATTATTTACTACAGCCCCTTCTTCTATTTTTTCGTCAACGGCATCTTCAGCTCCCTGATTACTATTAGATACATCATTCAATCGTTTCTCAATATCTATTTCCTTAGCCTTGAAATCTTCAGGGTTACCTTGCGTAACAGTCACAGACTTGGGAGGAGCTGCCTTATCCACTTCCCCACTTTTATTATTTTGAACCGCTTTTTCTAAGGAGCTCTTATTTTCCTCAATAATCCCGCCATTATGTATAATCGGGATATAGGTATCTTTCACTTTGTTCTCAAATTCAATCACTTTCTCTTTAGGCATTTCTTTAGCAGCTAATCTACGTTGCGAAGACATTACATCTGCATAATAACCCGAATTAACAAGGATCGACTGCATAGTGTTTTTGTTCATAACATTCACAGCGCCCTCAAGTACTTCGATGTTGGTTACCTTGTCTTTATTTATTGCAACAGAATAAATTGTTCCTTTTACCGAAGCGACAGCTACCGGAGTGTGAACCTCAAATCGTGAATAGTTTTTTTGATGGGGGTTAACTGCTGACCAGATCCTGCCTACTTTAAGCAGGAATGCAGCTTTTTTGGAGTTATGCTGATATTCCTTAACTACAAAAACAGTATTTTCATCAAGATGAATAACGTCATCCTTCGAAAATTGAATTTCTATCTGGGAATTTGCATTGGTTCTGATCACATTATTGGTTTCCAGAGTTGTCCCGTTGGTTACTCTATTCCAGACCTTATTGCCTTCTTCCTTGGAGTAAAACACGTCACCTTCGAAGTTAAGAACTCTTCCCACATCAGCGAGTAAATAGCTGGCATTCAATGTAAGACAACAAAGAAAGCAGATTGTAAACATGCGTATCTTTTTCATAAATATTTCCTCCTAGAAAAGACATTAATAGAAAAAAAAGCAAAGTACCTATTTTAAATATACCCTTTTTTGGGAATTTTTAAACATTTGAATTTATAAAGGTATAAAATCGAGGGGAGAGAACTACCTTACAGAAAAGGCTTCCAGGTTACAATATAATCGGGATAAGCAATGAATAACTTGCATGAAATTTTACTGGTGTGTTATTTCCCTTTGATAACCCCTATGGGAACTAGCCTTGCAACTTTTTTTGCAATTCCGGCTTCATACACAGAATCAATAATCTCATCAATATCTTTATAACAGGAGGAGGTTTCGTCAATAACACTGCTTAGTTTTCCAAGGTTAATTGGAATATCTGCCATTAATGCTTCTTCCTTTTTTTTTTTAGTTAACCCGGGATCTCGCTTGAGTTCGAGAAAACTTCCTTCCTGCTCCATGGTTAATTGAATAATATGATTCCTTTGCTTCCAGCGTCCCCCACCATAATGTAGCTCGAATACCCCATTGAACCCGGCAAAAGAACAGGATGCCTTTTTCTTTCTTGGTATTTTTAATAAAGGGTAATTAAGTCTTATCAAGATGATCTTTGTTGCTACCAGACTCAATATATATACAATTTCGCCCAGACTCCTTAGCAGACAAAAGTCTGTCATCCGCTATCGTAAAAATCAACCCCATAATCATTTTTACTAAATCTTTTTGTTTAAAAACCCATTCAATCCCGCCATGTTCTTTTATAAGTCTTTTTATTGAGGGGTCCTCAAGAATCTCCTGAAGATCGGTACCTCCGGCAGACACACAAATTGGTTGGATGTGGCCTAATCCATATTTTATTTGAGATTTAACATGTACCTTCTTTTCATCCGGCGCAACTATTTGATCCGAGACAGTGATATGCGGCTTCATCTTATCGCAATTTGATAAATTAACTAATTGACCTTGAAGCTTTTCATACAATTTCACGAGATCCTTCTGACTTGCATCTGGAAGTATAACAACGATTTCTTCCCCACCTTTTCTAACAATGAAATCGGTTTTCCGAAATAGTCCCGACAAACAGGAAGAAAACTCCTGGAGTATAATATCTCCGACACTATGACCAAACACATCATTAAAAAAGGAGAAATAGTCCAGATCAAACTCTAGAAATGCTAGATTTTTTTTATCTCTCACTGCTTTCAGCAAAGCTTTTTCGAATACTTCTTCATATCTTTTCGCTGCAATTAACTTTGTTAGCCCATCAAAATAAGCGTCTTTTTCCAAATCAAGCGACCTGTTTCGCAGACGAATAACAGTATCAAACATATCAATTGCTGATTGAAGGTTTGTCGTAAAGTTTTCCAGGAGTTCAGGAAGGATAAGAAGCTGCGCTGCTTTTTCCGATCCAACGATCTGCCCTCTGAAGTTATCAAAAACTTCTAATTTAAGAAGATGATCCCTTCCTTTAGAGGTTATATGCACACTAAAAAAATCTTTTAAGTCATGGATACTACCTTGCTGCCCCGTTTCTTCACGGGATATAAATAACAATTTATCGTTTGTTGTAAGTGAATGGAAAAATGCTTCGTTATTAGGAACAATCCTGTTCTCTTGTTTATTTGAAGGGCTGAACCGAGAAACAAACCGTTTACTCCCCACAAACCCGCTATCGTTATAAAATTTCGCAAAAGTCTGGACGGAATACCCTTGAACACGTAACTTGTCTACTATATAGACCTTTACGTTCACACCCATTTCAGTAAGCGGTTGCGAAAAAGCCTTGAACATATTCCAGAAAAAATCTTCCCGGAGTTTATTTGGTAGCTGCTGATCTTTCGATTGCTCAATTTTGCGAAGAACAGAGTTAACTATAAAATTAAGCTCCTCAGTAAGTGACGAGCTCAACTTAATTATCTGTCTAAGGTCTGCAAGCGTCACGCCTATATCTACATTGCCCGGATCTTCAAGACACACTCTCGTTAAGTCCTTAAACTGACTTTGATACTGCGGGGAATCAACACCCAGGTTACGATCACCCAACGAAATAAAGGCCTTTGCTTTTGCGCGATACAAAGCAGTACGCTGTTCATAAGCAGTTGAGTTTGGCTGAACTGTGTCCCTGACTGATAATACTTTATTCTTCATAAGAATCTCCACACCGAAGCTATTCATGTATCGTCAGTTATTAAAATATATTTCACTGTAATGAAGTATCAAAAGGATGAGCAGCTATCGACTAACAGACGACCCACTCACTTGCATCTTTCTGTCCACTTGTATGGTAGAGAAACAGCTTATTTTCGTTAATCTTATTGATTAAATTGTCTTCACCGCCAAGAATATCTATAATAAGATCTTTTGGAATATGGATCGGAGGCTGCCCGCATTCCATAGCAATAAAGCCCTGGTCAACAACAAATTGTTTGATTTTGTCAAATTGCTGCAGATCTTTTTCCAAATAAAATTTCGTTATATCAATGTTACTTTCTTTGATCACTTTGTTTCTCTCCAATTCTGCCCCGCTCATGTCTCCGGTAACATAAAAATTAATGGAAGAAAAATAAAACCCTGTTGTCGGCACCGAATGAGTATTGAACGGTGTAATAACAACATTTTCAGGCTCTACACATTGGAATAAACTGCTTATTTCTTCTTTTACTTTTTCAATATCCTGCCCTTCGTACTCAACCTGATAAACATAGGCACACTTTTCAACATAATTATCCAGGACAATCGGATGGCAGAATATCTTTAACTTATTGTTTATATTTAAAAAAGTTCTTATTTTAGCAATAAAATACAAACCGGCACCGTGATCACCATGACATCCGTGAGTTAACAGAGCAACGATGTCATCTTCATAGACGTTAACCCCAAGGTACGCCGATTTAAGGATACTCTGAACTGAAGCATCAAGAAGAAATGTATTCCCGTTTTGCCTGATCAATGTACAAGAGGTATCCTGGTTCGGGGTATAGGCCATGCCATCACCACTGCCGATTTGAGCGATGCCATTCTCAATTAATTTATATCGAAACTGTGCCACTAACGCAGTGACCATTTGCGGTTTAAACCGGGTCAATAACAGCGTGGTCGGAAAGCGTACTTTCCGGTCGCCCTGGTACAATACCTTTGTAGGATTCGATATCATCATTGTATCTCCGGTTATATTAATTGAATGATTCAACAGACAAATATCTTTCCCTTCCTGATATTCAATAAAGCACAGACTATCGCAATCAAAATCTTCAACTTCCGAAATGAGATCATTATTCTTAAATATCGCGAAAGCCCTCTTAGCCAACTCCTGGTTCAAAAACAATCGAAATGTTTCCTGAAGAGATTCGGGAAATCGTTGAAAGCATTCTCCCAGCTTATTCAAAATATCAGAATGTCCGATCTTCCCTGCGAGGTAATTCTGGATATACACCATTAAAAACTGTTTATCTTCGTCGTTTAACGTATTGATATCACGATACAACAACTCAGCGGCCCAATCCTTTTTACCAGCAAAAAGAGATATTTGCATAATTTTTTTTAATTTTACAATCTGGTCTTTAAGTGCATATACGTTTAGGCGTTTTTTATGAATAAAAAAAAGATGAAAAAAATTGAACTCAATGGTCAAGTAATCATTCGGGCGAAAAATGATATTTTCTGGCACTTCCAGGTCATGTATAGATAAATCTTTTACAGAAATAGGACCAATCTGTACGAGATTATTGTCCAGGTTAAAAATCATCGAATCGCCTATGATATAAGGGATTAAATCATTTTCACACTTGATCTCGGCCATTAAAATACCTGTTTAGTGGATTATTTAATACAATATAAGTATACTATAATTTTTGCTTTTATAATAATACTTTTTATATATTACCTTGTGATTTGTACAGAAACTCATTAGTTATAATAATTACGGCATATAAAAAATCAATTACGTTTTTTTTGCCCGCAAATATCGGAGACAGCTGAGCGCTGCGTTGACACCATCGCCAACAGCAGTAGCAATTTGCATTCCGCCACAAATAATATCACCGGCTGCAAAGACCCCTTGCAGGTTCGTCTCCTGACTCCGGTTAACCTCTATACAATTTGTCGCATCAATCTCTAGTCCAGCGCGCTTAAGCAATGTCGAACCAGGGCCATGTGTGATGATAAACAGAGCATTTGCCGGTAACACCGACTTTTCACTTGCTTTCTCATATTCAATCCCTGTCAGAACATTTTCACCGATAACCTTCGTAACCCGCGCTTCATTTATACAAGGAATGTCTTTGCTCTTTATTTTCGCAATAAGTTCGCTATTGTACTGAGCCTCTTTTCCCGAGACAATGAGCGTTACCTTACAACCTAATTGTTCAAGCATCAACGCATCCTCAAATGAATCATTATCATTGCCATAGACGACAGTTACTTTATTCTTATATAAAGCACCATCACAAACAACACAGTAAGAAACCCCAAGTCCGATATAGTCTTCTTCATTTTCAATGGCAACCTTACTGCTTCCTTTTCCCATAGCAAGAATTACGGTATCAGCGATAATCATTCCGCTACGGGTATTTATCATCTTGGGGGCAAAGCCTAATCCAAGATCGATTGCGTCCGTTTCAATAATTTCCACACCAAAATGCCGGGCTTGTTCCTCAAACTGCAAAAGAAGCTCAGTTCCCTTGATTGACATGACACCTGGATAATTCTCAATCAAATGTGCCTGTTCTAATCTTGATTTCGCCTTTCCGCGCAGAACTACTGTCTTCCTATTTGCGCGGGCAGTATAGATAGCAGCCGAGAGCCCAGCCGGTCCGGCACCTATTATTAAAACGTCTGTCGTTTTATCTTCGATCATGGCCCACTCCAGTTTTTGATATTTTAATGCCCGCACATTCCTCCATGGCAACATGACTCGCACTTATCCGGAGCCGGGAAATCATTGCCTTTTGAAACCGAACCGATATTTAGCGCATGAAATATCTTTCTGGTATCTTTGCCGCTGCAATGCGGACAATCAGTGTTTTTTTCTGTAGCCAGAGTAGCAGTATAAACTTCAAACCCATGACCGCATTCATTACATTTATAGTCAAACGAAGGCATAAGAGAACTCCTTTATTATTCTTAAAATACATAGAAAAAGCACACTCCTGCGAGAAAATATCATCCGGCAGAACTTTTCGGTCAAAATTTTCGATAATTGGGAGATTAGCCAATAATGTTTTGAACCTTCTTTTCAATATGCTCTTTTGGCAAAAATCCAACAAGCCGCTCAACTTCTTTCCCGTCTTTGAAGAATACAAGGCACGGAATGCCGGTTATGCCATATTCTGCAGCAGTAGTGCTGTTGTCATCAGTATTGAGTTTTGCAGCTTTCAGCTTGGCTTCGTATTCATTTGCAATACCCTCAACTACCGGAGCAATCATTCTACACGGACCGCACCATGGAGCCCAGAAATCAACCATAACAGGTTTATCCGATTTGAGGACCTCCTGCTCGAATGTTGCATCTGTTACTTGTATAACGCTCATAAATATCTCCTTCCTGCTTATTAAAATTAACCGACAATACTTCGGTCCTTTTACGTTATTTTCTTAACTATCAGAGGCCATCACCTCAAGGATTTTTTTAACCTTCTCATTTATTATCCGGTAACAGATCTCCAATCCCCTTTTTTCTCCCTTTATTATACCACTCGCCCGTAATACTCCCAGATGCTGTGATACTGTTGCTTGCGGCATTCCGAGCCCTTCAACCATGCGGCTCACATTACAGCCATTCTCGCAAATTCCTTTCACAATCCGTAACCGTGTCGGATGGCCTAGCGCCTTCAAAATATTTGCCTGCTCTTCAAAATTATGCTCCATAACAATACTACCTCACTACCTTGATTAGATCCTTTGTCCCGGACCTTGATAACTGTTTCAGATATTCACCCGCTGCAAGTGCGGCTATCGTCCCATCACTTACTGCAGTGGTAATCTGCCGATATCGTTTTTGCCTCACATCTCCGGCTACGAAAACACCTGGAATATTTGTTTCCATGTGTTCAGACGAAAACACATATCCATAGTTATCTAAGGCAAGAGTATTCTTAAACAAATCCGTTTGCGGGACATACCCAACAAAAACAAAAACACCTTCGGCATCATCAAGAATTCGCTTTTTTCCGGTTTTAAGGTCTTCAACTTCTACCCGCTCGTAAGAGGCATTTCCGAGAAAGGCCCGCGGCTCATGAGACCATAAAACACTAATCTTCGGATGCGACAGAAGCTCATCGACTGCCACTTTATTAGCTTGAAACTCGTCAAACTGGTGTATCACCGTCAGCTTATTAACAAATCTGGCCAAATACAATGCTTCTTCAATTGCAGAATTACCCCCTCCAACAACAAAAACGTTCTTCCCTTCATAAAAACTCCCATCGCAGGTCGCGCAATACGAGATCCCTTTTCCCGAGAACTCTTTCTCGCCAGGAATATTAAGCGGTCTAGGGTTCGACCCAGTGTCCAGGATGATAGAATCCGCACGAATTACTTTATCGTCATCAATATATATTATTTTATCATTCAAATTAATACCGGTAATGTCGACGGCTGTCATAATGGTAGCCTGAAATGCTTTCACCTGTTCAGTCATGTTATGCATTAGCATGAATCCCTGCATTGAACTTCCAGTCCCTGGGTAGTTACTTACCGAATGCGTTATATTAACAGTTCCTCCGGTATTTCCTTTATCGATAACTACTGTGCTTAATTTTGCATTTGCAGCATATAAAGCGGCCGTGAGTCCGGCAGGTCCGGCTCCGATAATCGCAACATTACAGTGCAGTTCTTCTCTTTTAATGCCTTGGCTTTTATCCTGCAGGCCATAAAGATTTAGAATGCTGGAGTTAATCTCACTCTTTTTTATCGCGCCAGACAATCTCTTTCCGAGTTCTTCTCCATTATTATAAAATAGAATTGTCGGGCTGCCTTTAACTCCTAACTGCCGTGAGAGGTCTCTATTACCTTGCCGGAATATTTTGTAAAACTTAATCTCGTTAACATATTTTTCAGCAAAAAACTGGAATTTAGGTGCCAGAGCTTCACAAGGGGGGCATTCAGTAGAATAAAAATCTACAATAACCGGGCCTTTCGAACAGAATACCAGCTCATCATAATCTTTTTCGGAAATCTCTTTGATCATAATTTAACACCCGCCTTTATTAACTATATTACCTTTAAGTTCCGGCAACGCAACATTGAGCGCCGCTTCTTAATAATTCGTCTTTGTAATAGCGAATACCGATATCCATAACCTCTTTCACCGGCTTACATAGAGGTGCGTTGATCGAGCCATTTTTCTCTTTTGCCAAGACGCCGCAGCCGCCGCCACAAACAACGTCAACAACACAGTCTCTGCACTTTTCGATCGTCAGGACAGATCTTGACCTCCAAAGGTTTAACTCCGGTTCGTTCCAGGCAACGACAGGGTAATAGGTCCCCAGTTCATAGCCTTTTTGCCCACAACTTGCCGTACATCCATAGATAGTGCCCGCACAGTCAAAAACGTATTCGGACTTGGCTGCAGGACATGTATCAAAATTGGGAATATACATTTCTTTATTGTTCATCATAGCTGTAATGCCAAAAAACTCAGGAACGTATAGTTTTTCCAGTAATGGATACTCGATCATCAATTTAACATATTCTTCAAACATTTCAGTTAACCCAAATAGGTCTTTCGCATTACGATACTCATTAATCAACTCATAGTTCCTACCCAATGTCGACTTAAACTTTTCTTTAGGCAGCCCAAGATACCCTCGTTGTGCGAATTTAGCTGCAAGTCCCGGCAAACTTGAAATATTTAGTTTATCGACAATCATCCTTATATTGATAGGGAACCCTTGCTGAACTGCAGCATCAATCCCCTGCATAATCTTAGAAAAACTATCTTTACCGTCTTTTGTCCGCCGCCTTTCATTATGAAAGTCTTCGTCTCCATCCAGACTAACGTGGACCTCAAGGATATCTGCGTGTGACAGGATGTTCATATATTCTGACAGGTAGTAGCCATTAGTTACAACTGATAATCTGATGGACTCTCTTGCAAGTGCGGTAATCAAGTGCGACAACATATTGCGATTATTCTCTCCCGGCAACAGCGGTTCCCCTCCAAAAAGGGTGACAACAACTTCTTTATGTTCTTTTTCCCTATACTTTATAACAAAATCAATAAAAGAATCAATCATCCCGATGCTTATCAAAGGAGTACTCGCCTCAACGCCTTTCTGATAACAGTAGCTACAGTTAAAATTGCACCCATATGATGGTATTAGCAGAAATTGCACAGTATTCTTTCGATTTTCGACTAAGAAATCATTGTAGCGCTGAGAAGTATACTCTCGTGCTTCTTCGTCCGAATCAAAACAATATCCCCGTTCAAGCCACAGTTGCCGCTCGTGCTCGTCACAAGGGATACCCGACACAAAACGGTCCAGCTCTTCCTTCGAAGCTATATCAAACGCTCCTGAAAGAGGATTATAGATCGCGTAATGATCAGCATCTATTTCGGTGATCAAATTATTTTTTGCTTTAATCATTTTCTTACCTTTTTAGTCGTGACATCCCGCTACTAACTTTGATTGTTTAGCGCAGCATTGTGCTACCTTTTTCGTTGCACAGCCACAAGAAGACTTCTTGGCTTTAATATTAACGTTTGTGATTTTTTTCATGATTTTACCCCTTTCACGATTATGCTCTCCATCGGATAATTTTCTTTTTGATAGAACCGAGAGCTTAATTGTTCTATTTTACAAAATCCTTGTGCCTTTATCATACAAAAATATTCATCTTTCGGAATAGCTCCCCCCCAGCAAGCAGCAACATTACAAGAATTATTTGCGATTTCTTCAGGAAGCTTCCCAACCGCCATTACGTCTCCGATCATAAAACATCCATCAGGTTTCAGCACTCTAAAAATCTCGCTGAATACCGTTGCTTTGTCTTGAGAATGGTTGATGACACAGTTGCTTAGTACCGTATCAAAAAGAGCATTTTCAAAAGGCAAGGAATGAATATCGCCGATATGGAAAAAAACATTCTGATAATTATTCCTGGCTATCGCCGCTTCAATCATGCCGGATGTTAGATCTAATCCATAAATACGTCCAGTCGAACCTACCTGCGGAGCTATAGCAAAAACTGTCCCTCCGCTGCCGCATCCGAGGTCCAAGACGTAATTTCCAGTTTTCACGTGAAGATAGGGTAGCAAATTTGCACACCCTAAATTTGCTGAACTTACTTTAGACGTATACCGATTTCGAATAAAATCGCTCATATATTACTCTTTCCAAAATAGACAAGAATCCTCGAGACACTCTTTATTCATCGCTAAATTACGCATGTAAAAAACCAAACAATAATGCTATATTCGAATATAACATTATTGTTTGAATAATTCAATTGTTTTTTTATTGAGTCCCTCGATGAAAAAAAAAGCGATATGAATCCATATCGCCCTTTCGTTGTTTCTAGAGTTTTCTTTTTATTGATGTTCAAGCTGAAGCGTTTTGGTAACCTGATCACAAACTTCACTTGGACCAAAGTATTGTATTGGCCCCGGATACAAATAGTTAGTGCTGCTTGCCCATTTGTCCCGGTTCTTAATTAACTGTAAAAAAGGGGCGCCATCAAGTTTGACCAATGCCTTCTGAATAACCGGCTTATCTGCGCCATGACGTCTCTCAACATTCATCATCATGGTGATTGGAATACCTCCGGCGAGCCATTGACTTGCAGGTTTTGTCAGATTCTGGATAGAAGACATGTATCCGGTCTTCCCTGCGGCAACTAAAGCAGCGGCATTAAAGCCAAGAGAATAGCAGTAGTCAGCATCAAAATTAGAAGGCGCAGCACACCGACCTTCATAACCAAAAAAGTGATTTTGGGCTTTAAATGATCCGTTAAAGTTACCGATACTCTTCATTTCTTTCAATTTAATGTCGACCATCTCGATAAGCAGTTTCTCAGTTTCAACGAGTGAAACCTGAACATTGCCGTGCGGATCACGGTCCATAGACAACTGAATCTGGATTGCACGAGGTAATGTGCTATAAGCATGGGAGGACTCATCTGAAAGGTTCTTATTAACAAAAACAATCTTCTCATCAAGTGAACCTAGGGAATTAAATACGGTTTCCTCTTTGGAAAGCACCTCATTTAGCTCGTCAATTAAGGATTTCATCTCCGGTATAAATTCAATTAATCCTTCAGGAATTAAAGCAACCCCGAAATTATCTCCATTAGCTGCCCTTTGGGCAACCACGCTTGCGATATAATCAACAATCTCTCCCAGGGTCTGTTTTTTTTCTGCCACTTCCTCAGAAATTACAGTTACATTAGCGTGAGTTTGGAGTGCACATTCAAGCGCAATATGCGAGGCACTTCTTCCCATCAGCTTAATAAAATGCCAATATTTCTTTGCTGAGTTTGCGTCACGCTGAATATTGCCAATCAATTCACTATAAACCCTGCAAGCAGTATCAAAACCAAAAGAAGTCTCTACCTGCTCATTTTTGAGGTCTCCATCAATAGTTTTTGGGCAACCAATAACATTTATGGGAATATTACTGCTCTTATAATATTCTGCTAACAAGCAGGCATTTGTATTAGAATCATCTCCGCCGACAACAACAAGAGCCGATATCCCTAGTACTTCGCAGTTGGCCCTGGCAGCATCAAACTGATCTTTTGTCTCAAGCTTAGTCCTTCCAGACCCAATAATATCAAATCCTCCGGTATTTCGATACCCGGCTATTAATTCACCGGTTATTTCTATATATTTGTTGTCAACTAATCCGCTAGGCCCGCCGATAAAACCATAGAGCTTGCTCTCCGGATGCAGCGACTTCAGACCGTCAAAAATGCCTGCAATAACATTGTGCCCGCCTGGGGCTTGTCCTCCCGACAGAATAACCCCAAGATGAATAGGGCTATCAAGTTTTCCTCCGTCACTTCTTTCAAATCGAATCTGAGGACTTCCGTAGGTTGCAGGGAATAGATTTCTAATTTTATCTTTATCCGCAACAGCTGTTGTTGGTTCTCCAATATTGACAACAACTTTAGCTCCAGCTGATAACGCTGGCGGAAGTTTCGGTTCGTAAGCAAATCGAGCCTTTTGTAATTCTGAGATTTCTTTACTCATTTAGATATTCTCCTTTATAATTTTCATGATAAGGTTTTAACAAAATCAGAGATCCTTTCGATCCCTTTTTTAATGCTCAACATTGAAGTGGCATAAGAAAGCCGGACACAATTGTCATTGCCGAACTCAATTCCAGGAACGACAGCTACATGAGCTTCCTCAAGCAATAGCGCACTAAAATCCATTGAATTTGAAATAATTTTACCATTATAAAATTTACCGAAAAGTCCTGATATATTCGGGAAAACATAGAACGCGCCTTCCGGCATCAAACAGCTAACTCCAGGAATCCTGTTAAGTTCAGCTACAACATACTTTCTTCTTTCATCAAAAGCCTTTCGCATAACCTCAACAGCCTCCTGAGGGCCAGTTATTGCTTCGACACTAGCCTTCTGAGATATTGACGTAGGATTTGAGGTGCTGTGGCTCTGCAAGTTATTTACAGCCGTAATAATTTCCTTTGGTCCGGCGATATACCCGATTCTCCAGCCAGTCATAGCATAAGATTTTGAGACTCCATTAACGACAACAGTTAAGGCTTTAATTTCCTCGTCCAAAGAAGCGATGCTTACATATTTGTTGCCGTCATAGGTTAATTTTTCGTATATTTCATCGGAAATAACAATGAGCTTATGCTCTTTAATTACTTGAGCAAGTTCTATTAACTCTTCTTTCGTGTAGATCATTCCCGTCGGATTAGAGGGGCTATTTAGAATCAGTACCTTCGTTTTCGGGGTAATCGAGTTCCTGAGAAGTTCAGCATTAATTTTAAAAGAGGTAGAATCATCCGTCCTTATAAACACAGGAACTCCGTCAGCTAATTTAACTTGCTCAGGATAACTAACCCAATATGGTGCCGGAATAAGGACTTCATCACCCGGATCGCAAAGGACCATAAGAATATTATAAATCGAATGTTTTGCACCGCAGCCAACGCTTATTTGAGAAATTTCGTATTCCAGATTGTTATCTTTCTTAAACTTCGCTGCGATAGCCTTTTTTAATTCATTTGTACCAGACACCGGAGTGTACTTAGTGTCTCCACCGGAAATCGCTTCAATACCCATTTTTTTAATGTTTTCCGGAGTGTCAAAATCCGGTTCGCCAGCGCCGAAACCAACAACATCTATGCCTTGAGATTCCATTTGTTTAGCTTTGGCGGATATAGCCAGCGTTGCCGAAGGTTGTATACCACGAGCTTTTTTCGAGATAACCATATAATCCTCTTTCAATATTTTTTAAAAATTGTATTCTAAAAAAAAAAAATAGACAAGTGGTTTCCTTCATTATTTTTCAACAAACATTGAAACCACAATAAAAACCCGAAAGGACTTTCATCCGATCAATACCCTTGGGAGAAGAAATCATTCGCCGATTATAGCTTTGATCTTGCTGCAAATTTCCTTTAAGGCAGTGGGTTTTTTTATGATAGTGGAACAGCCGGCATTAATACTCTTCGCAATAATATCCGGGTTAACGAGAGCGGTATGCCCGATTACCGGTATTGATTTCAAATATGAGACTTCCCGAATTCTTCGAACGCTATAAAGGCCATTACATTGAGGCATATTGTAGTCCATAATTATCAAATCAGGGATCAGGCTCTTAGCCTTTTCAAAGGCTTCACGACCGTCGTCAGCAGTAAAAACAACGTACCCTTCTTTCTGCAAGCCAAAGGATAATGCATCTAAAACAACTCGCTCATCATCAGCAATAAGTATACATTTGCGAGTAGGAAAATCTTTTGCTCTTTGCAGATCAGAGATAATGCAATTGGCAAAATTATTATCAAAAGGGCGAAAGATAAAAGCGTCGATACTATTTTTTATTGCTTCTTGGACAGTCTCACTCACATTACTATCCTCATTATCAAGAACTAAAATTGTAGGAATAGTATTTATTTTATCATTCGCCTTAATGGATTTGGCAACTTCGAGGTATTCGTTATCATTACGAGAGGAACAGACAATAATTACCTGCGGTGAGTACTTCCGGGACTTGATCAGAACATCAAATCCGTCTGAAACACCGATAACATCATGTCCTCTTGCCCTAAGGACACTTATATATTGCAATCGCTCAGAATTATCCTTGCTATAAATTATGATTGTATTGACCATTACAATAATCCGAAAACACAAATATAAGACTTACAGACAAAAAAAACACATAGGCTAATTATAGCAAAAAATCAAAAAACTTCTAGTTTATCTCAATACGGGGAACACCTTCGGCATTACAGCGTTCATTCCGTATGGGTTTCTAGGCTTTCCCCGGTTGCACTTACGGTCATGCCGAAACTGGGAAGTAAAATTTTATATTTATATTTTAGATAATTGTTAAATATTTGAAAGTTCTATATAATTACGAAAAACAATGTGGGATTAACTATGTTTAACATTCTAGACAAACAGCTTATTGGCCCAGCGATTCACCATGTGGTGATTGATGCGCCGATCATTGCAAAAAAAGCGCTTGCCGGGCAATTCGTAATGGTCAGAGTAAGCGAAAAAGGCGAGAAAATACCGCTAACTATCGCTGACTTCGATAGAGATAACGGAACAATCACAATTGTCTTCCAAGAGTTAGGGAAAACCACGAAAAATTTTGCGGAATTAAAAAGCGGAGATTTTCTGATCGACCTCTTGGGCCCGCAAGGAACTCCGAGTGAAATAGCCAATTTTGGAAATACGATTGTCATTGGTGGCGGAATCGGTATTGCCCCCATCTATCCGCTTGCCCGGGAATTAAAAAAAGCCGGGAACAAGGTTACTTCAATCATTGGTTATAGAAGTAAAGACCATGTGTTCTGGGAAGACAAAATGAAGTCGGTCTCGGATAGATTACTAATAAGTACAAATGACGGTTCTTATGGCAAAAAAGGATTCGTCACTGATATTCTCAAGAACCTTATGCAACAAGAAAAAATAGACAGGGTTGTTGCAATCGGACCTGCGGTCATGATGAAAGCCGTTGCGGACTTGACCAGAGACTTAGGCATTCCCACGATCGTCAGCTTGAACTCCATGATGGTTTGCGGAATGGGAATGTGCGGCGCATGCCGCGTTTCCCTGGATAAAGCAACTAAATTCACCTGCATGGATGGTCCTGATGTAGACGGACATGCAGTTAACTTTGATGAACTCATGAAAAGGCTGGATACTTATAAACCAGAGGAGTGTTCCTGTAAATGAGCGTAAAAAAAAATTCCGTACCCATGCGCGAGCAATCTCCGGAATTAAGGGTTACCAACTTCGAAGAGGTTCCTCTCGGTTATTCAATTGAAGAAGCAATCAAGGAAGCTAGCCGGTGTTTGCAATGCGCAACCCGCCCTTGCGTCTCAGGCTGTCCGGTATGTATAAATATCCCGGATTTCATAAAAGAATTGCGTAACGAAAATTTTCAAAAAGCTATCGATATTATTCATAAATCCAACTCACTGCCGGCTGTTACCGGAAGAGTATGTCCACAAGAGAAACAGTGCCAGTCAGTTTGTGTAATGAAAAAAGCAGGAGAGCCCGTCTCTATCGGCAGATTGGAAAGGTTCCTGGCAGACTGGGACCTAAATAACAGAAAAACCATGACAATCCCAGTTATTAACAAAAAGATTGTAAAGACATACGACCGTACAGCGTTACATAGGGTAGCGATTGTCGGATCAGGACCTGCCGGACTTAGTTGTGCGGTTGATCTTGCAAAAATGGACTACGAAGTGACCGTTTTTGAAGGATTTCACGAAGTAGGCGGCGTACTCGTTTATGGCATTCCCGAGTTTCGTTTGCCCAAAGTTATTGTTTCAAAAGAAATAAACCAGCTTAAAGATCTAGGCGTTATTTTCGCGACAAATATTCTTATTGGAAAAGCGCTGACATTAGAAGAACTCTTCCAAGAAGGATTCAGCGCAATATTTATTGGTACTGGAGCAGGATTGCCGAATTTCATGGGGATACCGGGTGAAAATCTAAATGGGATATATTCAGCAAATGAGTTTCTCACTCGAGTCAACCTTATGAAAGCCTATAAATTCCCGGATTTCGATACCCCCATAAAAAGAGGAAAAAAGGTTGCGGTTATAGGCGCTGGGAATGTCGCAATGGATTGCGCGAGAACAGCGCTTCGATTAGGGGCAGAACAGGTACACCTTATCTACAGAAGAACAGAAGAAGAAATGCCTGCACGAACAGAAGAAATCCACCATGCAAGAGAAGAAGGGATACAATTCCATCTGCTAACTAATCCGGTTGCATATACCGGAGATGAGGCTGGTTTCGTGACACAGGTTATGTGCGAAAAAATGATACTCGGTGACCTTGATGCTTCGGGAAGAAAACGCCCGACACCAAAGTCAGGATCAGAGTATTCCCTTAGCATTGATGAAGCAATTATAGCTGTAGGTACAACACCTCACCCCATAATTGCACGAACCACCCCCGGGCTTAAAACTAAAAAGCGAGGGGAAATAGAGGTCGATGACCAAGGCATGACATCAATTCCCGGGATATTTGCCGGAGGAGATATTGTTACTGGTGCGGCTACGGTCATTACCGCAATGGGTGCGGGGAAAAAAGCCGCAATCCAAATAGATAGTTATATAAAAAATTGAAGGAGCGCGATTAATCACACCCCTACCGATTAAAACTATTCATTCCCATTTACTATATTATTCAACTCCCTGACTAAGGAATTAAGGTTATTCGCCTGATTTGCCAGTTTTTCTGATGAAGAGGAAGATTCTTCGGACAAAGAAGCACTAGCCTGGGTAACTAAATTCATTTGTGAAACTGCTTTATTAACCTGATCTACCCCGTTAGCCTGCTCAACCGAAGCTAGAGCAATAGATGAGATCAATATAGTTATTTTTTCGATACTGGAAGCAATATCATGCATTATTGCAGACGCTTCGTTTGTTACAACGACCCCTTGTTCGGCATTGGCCTTAGCTCCATCAATAAGCTCAGTCGTAGACTTGGCGGCTATAGCACTTCGTTGAGCCAAACTTCTGACTTCGTCGGCGACAACTGCGAAACCTTTTCCCGAATCTCCAGCCCTGGCAGCCTCAACTGCGGCGTTTAATGATAGTAAATTAGTCTGGAAAGCAATTTCGTCAATTGTCTTGACAATTTTGGCTGTATCATCTGATGAAACTTTTATCTTGGCAATTGCTTCCCTGAGCCGGGAAACTGCAGCAGTACTATAGCTGGCAGATTCCAAAACCTTTTTTGACATATGATCCGCCTCTTTAGTATCATCCGCACAACGGTTGATCATTGCAGACATTTGCTCTAACGTAGAAGAGGTTTCCTCCAGGCTGGCTGCCTGCTCATTAGCTCCTGTAGCCATCTGTTCGCCAGCCTTAGAAACATCGTTTGAGGCGGAGGCAACTTGTTCCGCTCCTGATTTGAGCTGAGACACAATCCTGTTAATAGGAGTAGCGATTGTCATTGACAGGAATATTCCCAGAACAATTGCGATTACAACACCTATGAAAATTGCAGCCACCATTACAGCATATGCGTTCATGGCCAACTTTCGTGAAGAAATCTCAGCATCGCTAGCAAGTTTTTCATTAATTGAGAGCAATTGCGTTAATAGGTCTAGTGCGATCAATTGCTTATCTCGACATTCTTTCATACTTATATCAGACATTCCTTTGTATATGGTCAGGCCATTTTCAGCATTATTACGAAGAGCATCAAAGGCTGTGAATTCGGCTTCAGCCTGAGGAACCAGCTCATTAATATATAATTTTTGCGCAGATTTAAAATCATTACGCTGAAGACTGGATTTTATATTGGTAACAGTGTTGTGAAAATCTTCATGATGGCGAACAGCATTATCAACTAACGCTTTAAGCTCAGGTCCTAGAGCAACATTTTGAGCAAGCCATTTCCCAAACCGACATGAGGCATAATCAGTCCCGCCTTCAAATATTGTTTTGGTCTGGAATATTTTGCCTACCTCAGCCATAAGCCGGTAGTGATCGCCCCTGAAACCTTCCAGAAGACCTTTAAAATTGTCAGGATTAGTTATACCTATAGATTCTAATTTCCTGGCCGAATTAAATATCTCCTCATTAAGCTTTTTCCAGTCAAGCAGAGCTACTTCAAACTGCTGCCAAAGCACAGACTCGCCTTTTGTTTTAGGTAACCTGCTATAACTATCCATTGCAGATTTAATACTTTCATAAGATAAATTAACGTTACTATATTGGCGCTCACGGTCTTTGTTTTCAAGGTAAGGAATAATTATAGTCCTTTGAGCAACCCTGATACTTTCGAATTCCTTATGAATAGTTAGCAGATAATGGATACTGGGAAGCCTCAAGGAGGTAACCTCCAGAACGTTCCTGTTCGTATTTTTCAGACTAACAAAACCAACCAGGCCAACAATTATGGATATAGTAGAGACCGTTATAAAAGAGTATAACAACCTCTTATTTAAACTCATTTTTTTAAACATAGACGTGATCTCCTCAAATTATTGGTAACCCATATAAATTAATAGGGATATAAAAAAGAGCGTCCACCCGTTAATAGGCCCGTTCGTAATTAAGTTGATAATCTTGAACTTAATTAACTATAATGCTGCCGGTTTTTTAGACGAACCCATCAAATGTCTTCTTGTTGCCGAATCACGCCGAAATAGCTGAACTTATTTTTTTGCTTTAATATCGTTAATGATCTTTACAATTTTATTCGGTGAAAGCTCACCGTATACTTTGCCATTAATCGTTGCAACAGGAGCGATCCCGCAAGCGCCTATACATCGGGTTTCCTGCAGAGTAAAAAGCTTGTCTTCGGTAGTATCTCCGATTCCGACCCCAATTGTCTCTTTGATAGCGTCGAGTATCCGCTCTGCTCCCTTAACATAGCAGGCGGTTCCAAGACAAACAGATATTTCATATTCTCCAGCAGGCTTGAGCTTAAAAAAATGATAGAAGGTAACCACTCCCCAGATCTTAGCCAGACTAATCTTGGTTCGAACGGAAATATCTTCAACAACTGCTTTATCGATATAACCATATAAGCTCTGCGCCTTGTGCAGAATGGCAATCAAATAGGAATCCGGGTTTTCACGCTCTTGAAGTTTATCAATAAAATCTCTTAACTGCTGCAATTTTTCACTAATTACCATTTGTGGCATAATTGATCTTCCTTTCTATTCCTGGGAAAGTGTTCGATGAGGACGCACACATTGGTGCGCCCCAACGATTACCTTATAATTGCACTGAACTTGCATGTTGCAAAACACTGACCGCACTTAATACATTTGGCCTGATCAATAACGTGCTTCGCTTTTACTTCTCCCCTGATCGCGCTGGTTGGGCATGCTCGTTTGCACGCGCCGCAACCGATACAAGAATCGATTATTTCGTAAGACAATAGATCCTTGCAGACACTGGCACGACATTTTTTTTCATTGATATGCTCTTCATATTCATGTCGGAAATATCTAAGCGTACTCAGGATCGGATTAGGTGCAGCTTTGCCCAGACCACAGAGAGAAGAAGCAATAATAACCTTACCGAGGGATTCCAACTCATCAATATGGCCCATTTCAGCTTTACCTGCACAAATAAGTTCTAGAATATCATACATTCTACGGGTTCCTTCTCTACAGGGAACGCATTTGCCACAAGACTCACTCCTGATAAAGTCCATAAAAAACTTAGCTAAATTAACCATGCAATTATCTTCGTCTGCCACGATCATGCCACCGGAACCCATCATAGAACCAGCTTTAATCAAGCTGTCATAATCAATTGGAGTATCAAGGTATTCCTCGGGCAGACATCCGCCAGCCGGTCCGCCGGTTTGTACGGCTTTAAACTTTTTGCCATTAGAAATACCGCCACCGATATCGAATATAATGTCACGAAGCGTTGTACCCATCGGCACCTCTATAAGTCCGGTATTCTTAACATTTCCAGCCAACGCGAACACTTTTGTGCCCTTGCTCTTCTCTGTACCGATACTGCTAAACCAATCTGCGCCGTCAAGAATAATTACCGGCACATTGAACCAGGTCTCTACATTATTAAGTACAGTAGGATATCCAAAGACACCTTTGACGGCCGGAAACGGAGGACGAGGGCGCGGAACACCACGCTGTCCTTCAATAGAATGAATAAGTGCGGTTTCCTCACCGCAGACAAACGCGCCTGCTCCTAATCTTATTTCAATGTCGAAAGAAAAGTCTGAGCCCATTATATTCTTGCCAAGCAGACCATGTTTGCGAGCATCTGCGATTGCAATCTCTAGCCGGCTAATTGCCAGCGGATACTCAGCTCGAATATAAACAATGCCCCTCGAAGCGCCGGTCGCATAACCGCCAATAGACATACCTTCGATAAGCGAATGGGGATCACCCTCAATAGAGGACCTATCCATAAATGCGCCAGGATCACCTTCATCAGCGTTACAAACAACATATTTAAGTTCGCTTTCTGCTTTTGCAGTAAATTCCCATTTCATTCCAGCAGAAAAACCACCGCCGCCTCGTCCACGCAGTCCGGATTTCTTAACTTCTGCAATTACTTGTTCAGGAGCCATATCAGAAAGAACTTTTGCTAAGGCTTCATAGCCCCGCACAGAAAAATATTCATCAATATTCTCAGGATCGATGATGCCGCAGTTCCTCAAACAAATTCTCATTTGTTTACCGAAAAAGCCCACATCCCCAAAAACCTTAAAAAACCGGTTATATAAATGATCTTCTTTGATAGCAAGCCGGTCAACGACTTTATCATTTACTACATGGCTATCAATGATTTCTTCAATATCGCTCGATTGAACCCCGCCATAAATCGTAAACTCCGGATTAACGATCATGATCGGACCCTGATTACAAAATCCCTGACATCCGGAAGTACATACTCGAACATGTCCGCTCAGGCCTTTAGCGGCCAATTCTTCATTAACACGTGCAATTAGCTCTTGAGACTTGTTGTGCGCACATCTTGAGCCATCGCACATTATTATTACTTTTTCATTTGTTGTTTTGTTATCCGCCATCTGCGCTATTGTCCTTTCTTATTGTAATACCCACTCTTTAATTACTTCGCCGTTCTTGAGATGGCGCTCTATGATCTGACGAGCTTTATCAGGATCAACCTTACAGTACTTAACAGATAGCTTACCCTCTTCGAGCACTTCTACGGTAGGTTCAAGGTTACAACGGCCGACACACCCTTTTTGGCTTAGTTGCACGGCAGGAAGGCCATTATTAATAGCAGTTTTAAATACCTGCATAACGTCTTCTGATCCGGCAGCTATTTCGCAGGTTGCCATCCCCACGTAAACCCTTTTGCTTATACCGGAACGGTGTTCACGAATTCTCCGATCTGCTTCTTCACGCTTTTTCTTGATAATATCCATAGGTGAACCCATATAAAAAGCCTCCATTTTCCTACCGTTATTATTTTATAATTTAACCCGTTAATAAGCCCGTTAATTTAAGCCACTAAAATTTCCATTTGTTCGGATTAGCGACATGGAATATGCTCTGCTGACTGTATTTTCCAGTTGCATTTTTATTTAAATGCAATTACAATTGTCTTGTGAAATATTACGCATCAACGCTATAAATAGTACAAATGATGTGAAAGAATGTCAATTAGGTTTTATATAAGAATAAGGACCATCTGGTACAACATGGATTCCCGCCTAACCATTACATAATTTACACATACAGGAATACAAATATCGACGCATTGAATAAAAGACTGCCCTAAATTATTTATTATCTAATCAGCTCTATTGTAGTTATTATTAATAGCGTGCCACTCAAATTATAATTATTTAGTTTTTACATAAGGTTGCGAACCCTTCAACATTCAAAAAATTAGTACATAAGCAAGTTCACAAAGAAAGGATACTATATGAAAATTACAATTAACGGCCGCACAGTAGAAGCACATCCAGGCCAGACCGTACTTCAGGCAGCAAGGGCGCATGGGTTCTACGTACCAACGCTGTGTTACCATGAAAAAACCGGACCAGCCAGCAAATGCCGGATCTGCGTGGTAGAAATCGCAGGAATGAGAGGCCTTCAAACCTCCTGTTCAGTAGCTGCCCAAGACGGCATGGACATCAAAACCGAAACTGAAGAAATAATTTCCACTCAGAAATCCTTAGTTAACCTGCTGCTCGCAAGCGGAGAACATAATTGTTTAGCCTGTGAAAAATCCGGAAACTGCGAATTACAGGATGTGGCTTACCACTTCGGGATAGAAAAACCCAGCATCCAGTTTGCCAATGAATTTGACCAGCCAGACACAAGCTCGCCTTTCGTAATGATCGACAGAAAAAAATGCATATCTTGCGGCAGATGCGTTGCGGCATGCAACAATGTTGTAGTAAATAATGTCCTTGACCTCGGTTTTCGCGGACGCGATACCAAAGTGATCTGCGATGACGACAAACCTATGGGGGAATCAACCTGCGTTCAATGCGGTGAGTGTTCACAGCTTTGTCCGGTCGGTGCCATAATCGACAAAAAAGCCATCGGCAAAGCCCGCAACTGGGAAACAAAAAAAGTCAGAACAACCTGTCCTTACTGCGGAGTTGGCTGCCAGTTAATATTACATGTAAATGAAAAAACCAATACCATAGTAAAAATAACCGGGGAAGAAGATGCGGTAAATAACGGAATGCTTTGTGTCAAAGGCCGCTTCGGGTTTGATTTTGTAAATAGCAACGAAAGACTCACGACCCCTCTTATCAGAGATAAAAAAGGCGGAGAACTTAAAGAAACAACGTGGGAAGAAGCCATTTCTTTTATATCAAAAAAGCTTACAGAAATAAAAACCAAGCACGGGCCGGATGCAATTGCAGGACTTGCTTCTGCCAAAGTCAGCAACGAAGAAAATTATATTTTCCAGAAATTTGTCAGATCCGTAATTGGGACCAATAATGTAGATCACTGCGCAAGACTTTGTCATGCCTCAACTGTGGCAGGGCTTGCCCAATCATTCGGATCCGGAGCGATGACCAATGACATTGCCGGGATCAAGGAAGCTGACGTCGCCTTGCTGATCGGGTCTAACACCTCCGAAGCGCACCCGGTTATAGGCTCAGTACTAAAACAGGCGGTAAAACATGGAAAAACCAAACTCATTATTATTGATCCGAAAGACATCCCGATGTCAAAACATGCCGCAATTAATGTTCGCCAACGATGCGGAACTGACGTCGCCGTTCTTAACGGGATCATGAATATTATTATTAATAACAGTTGGTACGACAAAAATTTTGTTGAGACCAGATGTGAAAATTTTGAAGCGTTTAAAGAAGAAGTCGCAAAATACCCAGCTAACCTGGTTGCGGAAATATCCGGAATTCCGGCTGATAAGCTTGAAGCTATAGCAAAACTTTTCGGCAAGGCTAAAAATGCAGCCATTTTTTATTCCATGGGTATCACCCAGCACACAACGGGCGTAGACAATGTATGTTCCGTCGCTAACCTGCAAATGCTGTGTGGAAATATAGGAAGGCCTGGCGTAGGCGTAAACGCACTACGCGGACAGAACAACGTACAGGGCGCATGCGATATGGGGGCTTTACCGAATGTATACCCTGGCTATCAGGCAGTAACAGATGAGAATGCCAGATTGAAATTCCAGACTGCCTGGAATACTACCTTAACTGACAAAATCGGCCTTACCGTTACTGAAATGCTCACGGCTGCCGACGAAGGGATATTAAAAGCAATTTATATTATGGGTGAGAACCCTATGCTAAGCGATCCGGACAGCCACCATACCGAGCATTCGCTGAAAGGTCTTGAATTATTGGTAGTACAGGATATTTTTATGACGGAAACCGCCCAGTTAGCAGACGTCGTATTACCAACAGCATCATATGCCGAAAAAGACGGGACTTTTGCCAATACTGAGCGCAGAGTGCAAAGAATAAGAAAAGCGATCAAATCACCAGGCCTCGCGAAAGAAGACTGGCAGATAGTCCAAGATATAGCAAACTCAATGGGTGCTGGCTGGAGTTATACAACAGCGCAAGACATCTCAAAGGAAATCAACAAACTTACACCGCAATATGCCGGCATTTCATGGGAAAGACTTGAAGGTATGGGACTCACCTGGCCTTGTCCAAATAGCGAACACCCTGGAACGCCAATTCTACATACCGAAAAATTCACGCGGGGTTTAGGAATGTTTAAAGCCATACCGTATATACCGCCCGCGGAACTACCAGACCAGAACTATCCCTTGGTCCTGACTACAGGCAGGGTCCTGGAGCAATTCCATACCGGGACTATGACCAGAAAAACTGACGGGCTCAACCAACTGGCAGGACCGATGGTGATGATCTCGATTGCTGATGCACAAGAGCTTGGCATAGCCGACAAGGAAACTATCAAAATCACATCAAGGAGAGGTGAAATACAAGCTCCGGCGTTTGTTACCGATGGCATTAATAAAGGTACAATATTTATGCCATTCCATTATAAAGAAGCTGCAGCAAACGTTCTTACAAATACAGCCGTTGATCCGATCGCGAAGATACCGGAATTCAAAGTGTGTGCGGTTAAGGTTTCAAAAATTTAATCAATAGTTTCCCACAATACGATAATACGACAATACACCAGGCATTTTTCCTGGTGTATTTATTTATACCCGCTTATGCGTTAAGATAGGATTATAAATTTTGCAGGAATAGCCAAAGCTCAATCCTTGGGTGAGTTAAAGCGCGAAAAAACATTCTGGTGATTACTAAAATTATGGATGAAAATATATATCTCGAATTACCGGTTACCGAGCTATCAAAAGATGATTCGGGAATTCACGTGAATCTTGTCGACAAACAGGTTATCTCGGAGATTTCACTAAAACTGATTATTAATGGAGAAGAATTCGTTTCGCTACTCTGTCTTAACCAATTTCCGGAAGAACTCGCGCTAGGATTTCTCTATAACGAAGGGTTCATTGATTCATTTGACGATGTCGCTGGCATCTATTTCAATGAGCGAATGTTCGCTGTCATTATCCAGCTGAAAGACGGACTCGTCCTCAATACCCAGGAGAACCTCAGAAGCATAACTTCCGGGTGCGGGAAAGGGCTCACCTATATTAATCCGCTGAAAACCAATAATTTTTCTCCGGCAACAAGTCCGATTACAATTTCGATAAGCCGAATATGGGAAATGATGAAAAACTTTAATCGACAATCGGAAATATACACGGTTATCGGAGGCGTACATAGTGTGCTGTTTCAGGATAAAACCCGGACGATTTTAAATGAAGACATCGGACGGCATAATTGTGTCGATAAGATAACAGGAATACTACTGAAGGAAAATCGAATAAAGGACGCAACGGAAGGGATACTATTCTCAAGCGGAAGAATTTCTTCAGAAATCATGACGAAGATTGTTCGGCTTAATATTCCAGTGCTCGTATCACGCTCAGCACCAACAGCTTCAGCGGTCAGATTCGCTCAAAGTTACAACATTACTTTACTGGGCTATGCCAGAGGGACAAAGGCTACGATCTATAGCTGTCCGGAAAGGATAGTTGCAGAATAAATGAAGATTATCACCATTTCCAGTTCATATAGTTCGCTTGGAAAAACAACACTCGCCCGCAAGCTAAAAGAGCTTCTACAGGAAAGTGCCGCCATAATCAAAATAGGCCATGGTCAGGATAAAAACAAACCGGAACAATTATTTCACGATGTGCCCAGTGCCATTACCGAAATCGAGCGACTCAAGAATACCAACCTCAAATATCTCATTATAGAAAGCAATAGCATCCTGGAGGTTATTACTCCGGACCTGGCAATCTTCATCGAAGGATTCGAGAACCCGGCGAAAAAGACTTCTCAGTTCGCAAAAACTAAGGCCGAAATACTCATTGCCACTACCTTTGATAAAGAATTAGCAAAGCAGAAATTGGCTGACAAAAAACTATTCGCACCTCCGCTCG
This sequence comes from Candidatus Margulisiibacteriota bacterium, assembly GCA_003242895.1. Taxonomy (NCBI): domain Bacteria; kingdom Bacillati; phylum Candidatus Margulisiibacteriota; species Candidatus Margulisiibacteriota bacterium. Next base: position 36,706 of record QKMY01000004.1, on the reverse strand, counting down.
ATAATGCCGCATACACCTTAATCCTCGACTTCTACTACAATTACCGCGTCGAAAGCCTTCAGGTAAAAACCAAAATCTGGATTGAAGTCAATAATCAAGCAGTTTTTGGGCACGGCAAATACGTATTGCTTCAAAAAATCGAGGAACTCAAATCATTGAACAAGGCAGCGCACGAACTGAAAATGTCCTATCGCCATGCCTGGGCATACATCAAATCCATGGAAGAACGTTTGGGAGAAAAGATACTCGAAACCACACTTTCGGGAAGTAAAAAGTCCGGGTCGAACCTTACAGAATTCGCACAAAAACTACTCAATAGATACAAGGCTATAGATGAAAAGCTAAATGCTGTCATGAAAGCAGCTAATAGATCTTAACTGCAGTGGCTTTAAAAAGAACGTGGATACGCATGCCGTTTTCGATCATTAATGAATTAAAGGAATCATGCGTTATATATACCGAGAGCCGTATCCCGATTTCGATGATAATCTCATAAAAACCGTTCTTGTGAATAATATCAGCGACATTACCCTCGAAGGAATTCCTGGCGCTGGTTGCAGTATTCCGGGGCGAGAGAATAATGCTTTCCGGAGGGATAAGGATGACCGATTCTCGATCCTCATACACCGCATCAAGATGAATCCTTATATCATTGGTAGAAAAATATTCCCTATCAACAATAACCCCTTTGAAAATATTCTTATACCCCAGGAAATCCGCGACAAAGGTATTAGCCGGATTTTTGAATACGCTGTCTTTGGGACCGAACTGAACGATAGCGCCATCTTGTATAATAGCAATCTTATTCGCTAAATAGAGGGCTTCGTTGATATCATGGGTAACATGAATTACGGTAAGGTTGAATTGTTTATGCAGATTTTTCAGAACCTCAATAAGTCTCCGCTTAAGGTTAGAATCAACCGAAGCAAACGGCTCATCGAGAAGAAGCAGCTGAGGGTTCATTGCGAGTGCCCTGGCTAAGGCTACCCGTTGTTTCTCTCCGCCACTTAAGTTGTCCGGATATCTATCAAGCAGATGATCAATTTGCAGCAATCCCGCGTAATGAGAAACCTGCTGAGCAATAATCTCCTTTTTTTTTCTTTTTACTTGCAAGCTAAAAGAGATATTCTTTCTCACGGTCATATGAGGAAACAACATATAATGTTGATACAGCAGCCCAATATTTCGCATTTCCGGCGCACTCTCAGAGACGTCCGTCCCATTCAAAAGAATAGAGCCGCTTTGCTGTTTCTGAACGCCTGCGAGTATTTCCAATAAAACGGTTTTCCCAGCCCCTGATGGCCCGAGAACTACGAGATAGTCGCCTTTCTCGACGTGAAAGGAAATATTATTGAGCTGAAATCGCGTAAGTTTTTTATTAATATTCTTTGTGACGAGCATGACTGTTCCCCGCATAGATTATAAATGAAAAAAATACTAAGCAAAGCAGTATTAACAGCGCGGCTACAGGTTTAGAATGCTTAAGCCCGTATGACTCAAACCGCTCGAAAATCAGTGTCGACGTGATCATCGGATGATAGGCCAGGATAACGACAGCGCCAAATTCCGAGATTCCCCGGCCCCACATCATTAGAGCTCCTTTAATTATCCCTCTAAATGAAAGCGGTAACGAGATGGCAAAAAAAGTACGCCAGAACCCAGCGCCAAGCGTCCGGGCAGTTTTCTCGAGTTTAGCATCAAATGAATTAAAAGCGATGATAGCATTATTGATTAAAAAAGGAGAGCTGACAAAAAACATAGCAATTGTTATCCCAAGCTTTGTATCAATAATCTGGACATTTGTCATTTTTACAATATCACCGACAACAAAACCGTGAGAGAGAACCGTCAGCAAAGCGATGCCCGCTGCCGCGTGGGGTATGATGATCGGAATATTGATTGCAGCTTCGATAAAAGATTTTCCCCAAAAAGAGAATCGCGCAAGCAGATACGCTAGAGGCACGCCAAAAACCAGGGCCAGAAGTGTCGCATATCCGGCACATTCCAAGGTAAGGGTTATTGAATGGAAAACTTCCTTGTCTCTTATTGCCGCCAATAACAACCCAGGATCTGAAGTTATTATGATATTGATCACGGGGAAGATTAATACGACAGCAAGGATTCCTGCCAGCACAGCTAAAATGATTATTGGAATATGATACCTATGCATCCTCTGCCCTTTCGAAATTACCTGAATTATTTTACTAGCGCTTTTAATTCAGCCGGTAATTTGTCTTTTTCATCTGAGGTTGCAGGATTAAAAGGTATTTGACCATTTTTAGCCATAATTTTCTGCCCTTCCGGTCCAATCACTAGTTTAACATATTCCAGCGCCAGCTTATAATTCGGCGCATTCTTGGGAATAGTCACACCATAGACCATAGAACCGCCTTTTTGCTTAATAATCTCTCCCGGTTCTTTCCCGGTGAGATCAATACTTACGGTACCATAAATCGATTCGTATTTTTCGTTCTTAAGGTTAACTTCGTCAGGTAAAACCACGAATTTGGCATTATGCTGCTCCGCAACTGACTTATAGATAAAAAGGTAATCAATTTGTCCGGATTCAAGCAAAGCCAGGAGATCTGTCTCTTTTGGCCTTACTATATGGCTTTTTGCACGTAGTTTCGAATAAAGCCCAGGTGTTTTATAATATTTCTCTGCTAGCTGCCAGGTAAGTTGTGAGCGATATCCGCAGGGATCGGCATTCGGATCGGCATGTCCATAGGTCACTCCATCTTTCAGCAAAATCTCTCCCCAGTTTTTACCATTGATCCTGTCTGCATACTTACTATCGTTCCGATACATTATGATCATTTCATTTGTAGCAAAATTAATGCTCCACTGCGTATATTCAGGCATAAGCAGCGTCTTGATTACAGAAGTATCAGCAGAAAACATAATGTCGGCCTGTTTGTTGAGCTCCGTGATCTTTCTCGCACATTGCCGACTTCCGGCAGACTCTCGAATAACTTCTACCTTAGGATATTTTTTTTTGAATGCTTCGGTCATATCTTTAAGCGGAACCGACAAGCTTCCGGCATGAAATATGACCAGTTTTTCGTTCTGTTCTGCCTGAACACCGGGCGTAGCCGGCACACCCGAAATCGCAAAGCAAAGAAGGAATAAATACACCAATGAGATAATACTGTTTTTCTCTTTTTTCATAACAAACCTCCACATCTATTATGTTCAAACAAACATAATGGTAGCATAAGAATAATAATTTAGTAAAGATACAAGAAAAAGATTACGCAGGCCCTCTCACAGGCTTTTGAGGAGTAATTGCAAGTAGCCTTTACTGACAATCTTGTGATGGGAAGTATTCCCGGTATTGATAATAATAAGTCCCCCCTGTTTCAGGGCTGCATCATTATCAGGGGTATCAGAAACCGTCGGCATGTCGACCGCGCGCAAAGGATCACGGAACTTAAATCCTTTAACCGTTTTAATTAGCTGGGCAACTTCCTTGGACGTACCTCCGGCTTGAGTATAGAGAACGACAAATCTTGATCTGGGATTATCTCTTTTCCATAACAAAAACCTATCCCTATGTCCATACAATCCGTCAAATAAATAGGCCTCATTGATATTCTCACCGCCATACATCAGACTGGTTGCCATAGGAGAATACCCACCACTATGGGCGGAGAGAATGAACTTGCCGGCATTCAAGGATTCCCGATTCCAGCTGTTATACCCGGCTAATTGAGCTTTAACACTATCCATCATACTTTTAAACCCGTTCGGATCTTCGAGCATTCCGCCAAAACCATCCCTGGCATTTCTGGCTAACTCAGGAATTATCAGGATAATATTTTTTTTGCTTAACGAGATCTGCTCAGCAAGCCGCTCAGTACTAAGAACATTTTCGATATTATTTCCCCAGCCATGCAAATAAACAAGAAAATAAAAGTCCTTTTCAATATCAAAAGCTGAAGGGACATAATATGCAATCCGTTGATCATTATAATGCGATTGGGCAGGATAATACTCTCCGGCATAAATATGTCCGTCATCCCTTTCCTTATGCGGGAATGGCGAATTCGCTATGCTCAAAAATCCATAATTATATTCGCTGATAGCAACAGACGGACCTTCTCCCAGCACCCGATTTTCTCTCCGGGAAATTATCTGCGCAGGAGAAGAGTACCCGGTCTCATAAATAATGTCGGATTTGATTTTGGGTGCATTATCCTCGGGAAAAAGAAAAATGCAAATAGCAAAGTCGGAGATAGCTTTTGTTTTGCCATTATCTTTCTCTTTCAGGTAATAATAGCGATGAAACCCAGCGAGAGGAAGACCGCGCAGGGAATAGAGCCGACCCTCGCTACGAATATAAAGCCCGTTCTTCTTCGAAGCAACCTGAAGTAACGTGTATTCATCCGTTTGCAGATACTCGCCGTTACCGGACACAAAAGCAAAAAAGTTCCCTCTATCAGTTTTCTGAACTAGAACATTGAGTGATCCGACAATGCCTTCCCAGCAGGTTACTGTCATTTCCGGCGATACCAGACCCTGACGACTAAGAACATTATTCGTAGGATTTTGCAGGCTCATTTGTTGTAAGGTATAGGTTAGCTTAAGATTATCAATAGTTCTTATTTTAGTTATAATATTTTCAGAGACAGTGGTCACGTCCGATGCCGGCTTACTTACCAACGTATATTTCCTTTTATCCCTGAGAGTAAGTTCTATCGTATCAGAACCTTTTTTATTAATACTATATTCGTTGATTTTTGCCATATTATTTTTGTCAAAGAGTGTTCCCTCGAAATTAGTATTTTTCAGAAAAAGGTAGGAATTATTCTCCCAAACCGTGACCGGTCGCAAAAAGTAGTCAGGCTGGTCAGAGAGAAAGCTCAACGAGGGGATATTGACGCGAAAGGTTTCAACATGCCTGCTGATCTTCACATCTCCACTGGAAGTCGTATAAACGTAGTATCGGCTATAGACTGTATCTTCAGAATACCGCAGATTGGCAGTTGACTCTCTCTGCACCGCTAAAAGACCGGAGCCAAGGGCAACTAAAAAGAAAACAATAATAACCGGAAAATATTTTTTCATAATAGATTACCTTATTACTGATTTTTTGAATTGTATCCCCATATTATAACCGCCGCAAAGGTCTACTTCTTTTTTATGCCTTGGATCCAATTAATAATTTTTATATTCGCTTTTCGGTAATGCTCATGCGCCATGTCTTTTTCTTCAACAAATGTTGTCGGATACCCTTTCCCCTGCAACATTTTGGCAGTCATTCTCCCATATTGAATTGGGACCATGGTGTCCTTATCTCCATGGACCATGAATATAGGCCGTCGATTCCAAGGTTCTTCCTGGAACTCAATCCATCGTCCGAGATTCTGAGAGATAATCCCCATAAACACGGCAATACCATCAAAATATTGATAATAATTAATACCAAGCAATAAAGCGAAGTGCCCACCGGATGAGGCACCAGAAATTATTGTCTTATTTATATCATAATCTTTTTGATAAGCGAGTGTTTTTTCAATAATTGGCGGAATATCCTTCCCTTGCCAACCATTTTTATCAATGGCATTTGGCACCAGGATAACATAGCCTGAACGTGCGGCATCAGAGACCCAATTAGCGATGTACCCGGGCGCACGCTCACCAGAACCATGAAGTGCAACGACCATAACCTGCGAATTCCTTGAAGGAACAAAAAGCGAATAATTACCCTGAGCTTGATCAAAATGATAGAGCCCGGGGGCTAACTTCTCCGCATAGCAAGAGGTAGCCGATATGAAGAAAAAAAAGAATAAAGCAAATAACTGTTTTTTGGTCAAAAAATATAGTTTAATTTCCTCACTTATCATAATCATATTATACATTATTCAAGAAAAGTTTATTTTTGGCAAAAAGTGGGAATAATAAGCTAATAAAATTGTGCTTTTCAACAATAAGACCAAATCTAAAAGTGGGCTTAGTTTTTCTATGCTAGAAACTTATAATTATAATAATGATCTTTCTTATAAATTCGATACTATCGTCAGAAAACCGAACAGGATTAACGCTTCGGAACAAAAAAAAGACAAGCCCCCTGTTTTTTTAGAAAACCCTGACAAAAAAAATAAAATCGACAACCATGACCATTATGAGAAAGTAACGGATACCGGAACAAGCAGGGTATCGACCTATTCATCTATTGCCAAGGAAATACAAAACACAAACAATGCATCTCCCCAAAATAAAGACACCGAAAAAGAAAATAATTCCAAAAATCCTGAGAAAACTAATCTCCAAAAAAAAATAGAACGGTATATGGAGCATAAATCAGCAAATCAGAATGAAGAGCTAAAACAGAAAGTTGAAATACAGAAACTTAAAGCTGCGGAAGCTCAGCTTGAGGCGCATGAAATGGCACATAAGATGGTTGGCGGAATGTATGCCGGATTCGTGACCTACACGATGGCAGTAGGGCCTGACGGGAAAAACTACAAGGTACAGGGGGAAGTGAATCTGGATTCATCGGCAGCCGCAAGTCCCGAAGAAACTGTTAGGAAGATGGAGCGGGTCATTAGCGCGGCAATGGCACCGCTTAATCCTTCTCCTCAGGACAGAAGCGTCGTTGGAAGAGCCGCCGCCATGAAAATGCAAGCCGAGCAAGAAATTAGACGCGATAAACAGTTGGAGGAAGAATACAATAAACCTGACGAACAGGGCAGAAAACCTATTCGCAAAATTACGGCATTCCATTCAAATGTGATGGGATTACACATAACCCTCTACGCATGATTAACAGAACGAATTGATTATCGTAAGGTATCAACACAAGATTTTGCGTCTCTGCTATTATCAATTCTGTATTATTTTTGAACTAATTACTCTATAATAATCCCAGATAATAATCAATCGGGGATTGAGACTTATGTTTCTTTTATCGAAAATACTCACTAATATTTTGTTACCTCCAGGAATTATTTTATTTTTCTTTCTTCCTATGTTTTATTGTGCATTTACCAATAGAAAAAAAACCTTTCTCATGCTGCTCTGCTTTTGCTTCCTCTCTCTCTATCTGTTATCAGTCGAACCGGTAAAAGACACATTATTATCCCCGCTGCAAAACAAATATGAGCCATTTCAAATAAATAACGCCGCCAAATATAATGCAGTAGTTGTTTTAGGCGGAGGGTCAATCGAAAGTTCTCCGGAAGAAAACGGAGGTCCGAGCTTAGATCCATCATCACTGAAACGATTATTTTATGGCTGGCATCTGGCGAAACAGCTTCACCTCCCTCTCGTTCTCAGCGGAGGAACAACCTTAAACAAACTGGCGACCCCGGAAGCTATGGTCATGCAGAACACTCTTTTAAGGCTTGGAGTAAAAGGAACAAATATCTTTATAGAACCAGGCAGCAGAAACACCCACGAAAATGCAAAGCTCTCAAAAATAGTATTAGATAACAACAAGTTTTCGAGCGTTATCCTCGTTACCTCTGCCTATCATATGCCGAGAAGCATGTATTCTTTCACCAAATTCGGGATTAAAGCCACACCGGCACCAACTGATTATAAAGCGGTCACTACCCGTTATTCTTTACTCAACCTCATCCCCTCAATGAGCTGTTTAACCAACAGTTATATTGCTTTGCATGAGTACCTCGGACTGCTTTACTATAAATTACTTTCTTCGTAAAACAAGCTGATCGCAACAAACACAAAGACCAATTTACCAGCACAGCGACTTATTTGCTATAATAAAAGCAGCCACAAAAGGAACAGGTGATTACATGAAATTCGGAGCGATTTATTGTATTTATGACGATCATGAGTATTTAGAGATATCAGTTGGCCCACTCGCTGATAAACTTGAAAAAATCCTGTTTACAGTATCTGACATCCCGTGGAACGGGAAAGTTGAAGATAATTCTGAAACACTGACACTGATAAAGGATATGGCCAAACGCTACCCGAATATCGAGATTGTCACTGGCCACTGGGAAACAGATCATGACCAGCGTAATAGCGGGATTGAAATACTCTACAGCCAAGGGATAGATTATGCGTTTATTATAGATTCAGATGAAGTCTACCATGAACAGCAATTTGCGGATATCATTAGCTTCATCAAACTCTATCCGGATATTTCAGTCTTTCATATTGAGTGGAATACTTATTGGAAAAAAGACTATCATAGAATATTTCCCAGAGAAAATTTCAAACCGGTCATTGCGGTTAAAACCAACAGTTTTCTTTTCACGCATATCAGGGATGGAATCACTGCTATTAAACGAGACGGCACTATGGTGCAGAGAACTGATTCTGCCACCTATAACGGAATGCTAATCCCGCCGGCACTTGCAATCTGTTATCATTTGTCATATGCGCGGGCCGATGAAAAAATCAAACGGAAAATTGAGACAAGTCCTCATGCAGGAGGAGTCAGTGTTACCTGGTACGAGAATATCTGGCTTAAATGGACACTAGAAATGAGAGACATCCATCCGGTCATTCCAAGCCAATACAAACGGGCTATCCCCGAAAAAAGAGAAACACTGCCGGTCCAACTTCAGGAATTTATTGCGAAAGAACAACTTTCCACAAAATAGCCCATATCAGTCGAGGAATACCTGTTTAAAAACCTTCATGACTTCTTGGGGATTATAGCTTGCACCGTAACAATCCCAAGCCAATTTTCTTATTGCTTCTTTGTTAAAGTTATTTATTATTCGAAAAAGGTCTTTTTCGTCATGGTACCGGATGCATTTCTCACCCAGAATATCCAAATGAGCCTTTTGCGAAGATTGTGACCACGTCAGAACAGGCTTATTTCTAATAGAAAACTCTGCTATTGCCAAGCCAAAAGTTTCACCCTCATATCGTGCATGGAGCATAGCATCACAGGTATTTATAAATGCCGCTTTATAAAAATCATCTGAAGATTTCGGCAGATGAATAATCTGCTTATTATTTTCCTGATAGCTCTGCCGATTAAATGGAGCCGTGTTCATAAAAAGAAAGTATATATCCTTTCTTCTTCGGGAGATGTACTCGACTGTTCTATGAACAAAGGGAAGATCGAATTGCTCCCATCCGCCATACCGTCCAAAAACTACGGCATCTTCAGGAATATGCAGTTCGGACCTTAGATCATCCGGGCTCTCGATACTCGCAACCATATGCGGCACAACCGGAACTCTTACACTCGACTGGTCTGCAAGCCATGGGGATATTGAAGCATAGACATCTCCATGCGGTTGAGCTGTTGTAAACACACAATGGACAACATTCTTGCACTGCGTTGATATCACGTGATCTTTCAACCCGCTCTTTATGGCATAGAAGACGTCGACAGCATTTTCTTTTAGAATAACATCCACTTCGGAAAAGTTGTCGTATAAATAGACCGCAAACCTATTCCTGAATTTTTGAAGTGAAAAAAGATCATTATTTTTATTTGATATAATAATTGATTGATTGCTGAGAAGTACTTCGTTGTATAGCGCATAATCGTATAAGGCTACTTCAGTACCTCTTTCCCCTAATTGATTTGAATGGAAGGCTATTTTCATTTTCATTCTAAAATCTTAAACTGATTGTAATATATGGGATTCGTAAAGGTTAATTCTATCTTTTTTCCTTTTAGCTTTTCAACGTGATAAGGCATACCATGAAATACGGACTCTTCACATTCTTTTTCAAGAGGGAGCGCAATATGATCGCAGGGATAATTGGTTTTTATCCTCAACAGATAATATCCGATCGAGAACAAATATTCTATCAAGTCCTCTGACGTATAGCCAAACTTTCGGCATTGATGCTCTTCAATTTCGATAAACATTATCGGGCGGTCTCTATCAATCGTATCTTTTGCACCTTTTAAGGCAAACAACTCACAGCCTTGAACATCTATCTTTATAAATTTTATTTTTTTGAGATCAAAACTATCGAGAGCCTTTACCATAATTTCGTCGCCCGGCGCTTTATCGACATTATTGAGCAGAGACGTGTCCCCGATATTAATCGTGGTGGTTGAATAATAATCGAGCGAGCGCATATATGCTGTTGAAGAGGCATCTCCCACCGCACAATTATAGGGATAGACATTATCTAATCCATTAATAAAACAATTACAGCATAATTGTTGGAAAATAATCCTTAGAGGCTCGAAAGCATATATTTTCCCTTGATTCCCGACAAGACTGGCCATGGAAACAGTATGATATCCAAAATTTGCGCCTAAATCTATTGCACTATCTCCTGAGAATAATACTCGTTGAATTACATCTTTGAAATGAGGTTCCCAATCTTTTTCCTTCATTAAAGTTTGGGACAGGGCATCATTATTGAATAATATAAAATTAGTATCGGATTTTTCAAAAATTATGAGGGGAAGTTTCTTCATAAAATGTTTAATTAACCATATTCACAAAATCTTAGGATTTAACTTACTGACATCATTTTAATTATTGTTTAATGCCTGGCTTTTGTCAATTATCCCGGTTAGCCAACAATTCCGACAACAGCCTTTTGAGCAAGCAGATGGGAATAGGCGACATTCGACAACGAATTAAGAATGTTAGATTTAATATGAGGGGTTTCCTCTTGCAGTTCACGCAGCAGTCGTTTTACTCGATTACGTTTTGACTCAGCACCTTTAGAAACAGGACAAACACAACAGATAATCGGAAACTTCTTTTGCAGCGCATAGGTAATAATGTCTTCTTCGAAAACGTATACAAGCGGCCGGATAACAATATTACGTTTATCGTCAGCAACATGATACGGCGCCATCGCCTTAAGTGAGCCGGAATAGAACATGTTCATGAGTACTGTCTCAATAAAATCATCAGCGTGATGGCCAAGAGCGATCTTATTGTACCCGTGCTCAGCGGCGTAGGTATATAAGGCGCCTCGGCGCAGACGGGCACAGAAAGAACAAACACTTTTACGAGGATTTTTATGCTCTTTAATAATATTGAGAATATCGGCTTTTTTATAAATAAAAGGGACTTTTTTTTCTTTACAGTAATACTCGATCGTTTCGCCTTTGAAGCCTTCAAATCCGGAATCGATAGTAATCCCTGTAAGGGAGAATTGAATCGGGGCTTTTTTTTGCAGGGCAAGCAAGACATCCACCATAGTGTAGCTGTCCTTGCCGCCTGACAATCCGACAAGAATATTGTCACCGTCTTTAATGAGTCCGAAATCAGCGACCGCTTTTCCAGCGGAACGTATAATTTTATCTCTTACATTCTTCATAGAATACCTTTTTGCCTTAACCCGGCAAAAAGCGAGGTATTAAGGTTTATAAATCCGTGATACGAATCAATACAAGTATAATTATATAACGAAAAAAAAGCCAGGCTTTCATTCTGGCCCCAACAGCATCTGCCGCGACACAATCCTCTGCCCTGTTGTGATCTTTCAACTGCGATAAAGAAATAACGGTATCATAGGTAAGGATAAAAGGATTAACCATAACTTCCGGTTGCGGGCCATAATCCAGGGCGATCGACTCAAAAGGTTGCCTGTTATGATCAAAAAAATCTACCTTAATATCGGATGTCTCGCCTGCTCCGGTCCCTCCGTAATTATCCTATTGAAATAGTTGTTCATCGTTCAAGCAGCTAAAAGTGTATTGATCCACTCTGAAGACAAATCACGTTTCAGGGTTCCTAAAATATCTTGATTAAGCGCAGTCCGTAAAACATGGTATGTTAATAGCAACATCATTCCCAATAATTAGGCACATTTCAGGACGACTGCCGTTAGCCCCAAGTAGCTTCCCTGATTATTATCTGTACAATTCGATAATCTTTCTAATTTGCTTATCATCGTAATTATATTTATCATAAATAATAAAAAATCCCGTCTCTCCAGATTGTCGATTTCCCTGATTAACTAATGCGACACATTTCTTAGAACTAAAAAACTTTTCAGGGAAATCATAGATTTCATTATGATCAATTGCTATTTTTGCGCGAAACCTTCTATCCGGATCAACAAATCTGATTAATGCCAAGGCAGTCATGATGTCCCAAAGTTTAACGCGCTTCTTATAGAACAAATTGATTTTGTTTTCAATAATGCCGGCAAGATTAATGCTGCTACACTTAAGAATATAAGCGTCTTTTACACAAAGCTCCTCTCTAAAAAAAGAATAATCACCCCCCGGAACACAAAGAGAATCCTCAGTGCCGACAGAGACCTCCTTAACAGTCGCAATCGAAGGAATGGCAGTAACTTCGCCTTGACTCACACTTAAGACGTTTTTAGTTCCGGCACTTCCAATATAATAGTATTCAAGTAGCGGAATACCCAGATAAGCAACAAGCGGTATCCCTCCATGATAAAGACTAATATTAATACCCACATATGTATTACTATTTATCCCCTGGTTTACAGCATTTATAAAATTTTCAGTCCCATCAACCGGATCTATATACCAGACATAATCATCCCCGTTAATAGAATCCCTTTCTCCATATAATTCAGGTTGCTCCTCTCCTATGATCTTATGAGAAGGAAACCTGGTCTTTATCCAACAGCTAATAAGATCTTCAAGACCCTTGTCAATATCAGTAACAGGATCATGGTCTTTTTTGTCCGTAATTCCAAGGGAGCTACCATATTTCGGGTCAGCATACCGGAAAACAAACTGGTTAAAGTTTCTACCGAGGATCTCTAACTTATCCCTGATCGCAGAAATATCGAGGCTCGCAGTACTTGTCTTGGGATGCCAGTTCCAGGCATCTAAAAAATCATTATCAACAGTTATTATAATATTATTGTTGGTAGCTAAGGATAGTTCATTATTGCTTAATAAGACTTTATTGAATCTATCAGCATAATCCATGGCAAGGCTCCTCTCGTCAACTAATCTTTCCTGGAAATATAGAAGAATTATAGCTAACGGACAATAGCAGAATAATGTTGCAGAAATAGTACTTTTTTGTAGGTTGAATTCTTCCGGGAACATTTCATGCGAAGCTACGCGCATCTGGGAAAAAGCCCAAGAACACTACCCCCAATTAATAAAATTATGCTTGGACTTAATGGCTGATTTATTGTTACAATAGAGTTAGCATGATTAATCGCCCAGGTATCTGCACCATATTTTTTCCCATTATTAAAGCTAAAAAGCAAACAAACCCTAACAGTACTTCTGTTATCTGGAATCACTAATCAATGCCATAGAGGGTTTATAAAAGTAAGGATGGCGAATGCCCAGACTTATGATTGCCTTTTATTACGAAAAGTATCGAAGTCATTAAAGAAGGAGAAATTCTCGCATGAGCAATTCGCAGAAAAAAGTGTTTATCGTAATCATTATCGGCATCCTTGCTGTATTAGCGATATTATGCCTATTGGTTATAAATAACAGGAAACACGATCCTAACGAAGTTATCATCCCACTGACACCTATAGCGAAACTACAAAATGCTCAGGTCACAAAAACAGCGATGGCCAACGAACCGCTCGTCCCCACCCGGGCGTCGGCTGCGCTAGAATTAATGGCTACCGGATCACAAATTGTTACGTCCAAACTAAATGGTCAAAAAGAAAGAATAGCAACCGTTTCACCAAATACAGGAGTACCAATAACATCGCAGATTGATAATCGCCCGAAATCATTGGTCCCAGTTGAAGTTAAAGGACTCTACATGACCGGGTGGATAGCCGGAATACCATCTCGACGAAACAAACTAATCTCATTAATTGACCGAACGGAGCTTAATGCAGTTGTCCTGGATGTGAAGGATGATGAAGGACAACTTACCGGCGATGATATGGGAATTACTCTCGCTCAGCAGATTAAGGCCTCATACCATAAAGCAAACCTACCGGATGTTCTTGAGGCTTTTCGACAACACAATATTTATCCGATAGCACGAATTGTCTGCTTTAAAGATACACTGCTGGCAATGAAACGACCGGACCTGGCAGTTAAAACAAGTAATGGGAATGTTTGGAGAGACAGAAGAGGGGCACCTTGGGTTGACCCTTATAACCAGGAAGTGTGGAAATACAATATAGACATAGCTAAAGCTGCTGCCAGACTTGGATTCAGAGAAATACAATTTGATTACGTTCGCTTTGTTTCCGATGGCAACATCGCTACGGCCATATATCCGAATAAAACCGGGTCTAAAGAAGACAATATTTTAAACTTTCTGAACTACGCAAAAAAGGAATTGGCGCCCTACAATGTTTTTATATCAGCAGATGTATTTGGATTAACAACCTCCGTTCCGGATGACCTGCAAATCGGTCAAAAGTTCGAAAAAGTATCCTCCTCCGTTAACTATATTTGCCCAATGGTCTATCCTTCCCATTATTATCCCGGAACATATGGGATTGCCAACCCGAACGCGAATCCTTATGACACGGTCCACAATAGTATGATCAGAGCAGTAAAAAAGACCCGGGGAGCAATAATCCGGCCATGGCTTCAGGACTTCTCTCTCGGAGCTCCTATCTATACGGCAACTCACGTAATTGCTCAAAAAAAAGCAGTTTATGCAGCTGGCCTAAAGGAATGGATACTCTGGAACCCTCAGAACAAATACCAAGAAGGTGCCCTTGCCCACGAATGAACCAGATCACTGGGCAAGGCGAAAGGTTAGCCGGTAAAAACAATTACTCGCCAATAATCTTGATTAGGACCCGTTTCCTTCTCTGACCATCAAACTCCCCATAAAACACAGCTTCCCAAGGTCCGAGATCAAGTTTGCCTTCTGTAATTGCCACGACAACTTCTCGCCCCATAATCTGTCGTTTTAAGTGAGCATCTCCGTTATCCTCGCCTATATTATGATGATAGCCCTCTCGACTATATGGCGCCAGTTTCTCAAGCCAATCCAGATAATCCTGGTGCAAGCCGGATTCATTATCGTTAATGAATACGCTGGCTGTGATGTGCATGGCATTGACCAGACATAAGCCTTCCTTCACACTACTTTCTTGAACTGCTTCTTGTACTTGTGGAGTAATGTGTACAAATTCATAACGTTTCTTTGTGTTAAATATCAACTCTTTTTTATAACTTCTCATTGACCTTCTCCCTTGTCAATTCAGTGTTTCCTCCAGCTCGCTATTTGACTCTATGCCAGACATTACTCATGAAATTACCTGTGGTTCCCGATGCAACTCCGATCTCAAGACCTGCCTTGCGGTTTTCATTCTCTTAGCAATCTTCAATTAATTATCGCAGCAAAATATATTATTGGAAATCACCTAATTTATCATGTTTCACCTGTTTGGCAACTATAAATATTTGGTCTAAGCATAGCTAAAGAGATTGATTGACAAAGCCTCGGCGAAAAGTCATACCCAGCCTATTCAACCGCGAATTTCTACATTGTTATTATTTTATCGAGAGGCGCTCCGCAGATTGGGCAACGCTCTAGTTTGGTGGTTAACACACCGGTATTGCCGCAGGAGCTGCATACAAAATAAGTATATCGCTCAATATCGCTGCCTTCCTCATATGCTTTGATGGCTTCCGGTAACAAGTCAGAGTAATTAGTTTTTGCTGCATATGTCTGATTAAAAGCATATAATGCAAGGGGAGCGTGCGTATCGAGCGCCTGAGGCACGTATTCTGTAGAGAGGTGTTTCCGGTCTTCACCCTCAAGATGCTCGGATTGTATGAAATTGCTATTTATATCAAAAAGTTGATTAAGGACGCTAAAGTAGCTTCTGGCATGATAAAAAGCCGATTTTGCCAACACCCTGAATAGTTTTTCTGTCCCAAGATATCCTTTATCATATGCATCATCAGCAAAAAGTTGATACCTCATATGTGTAGAAGATTCGCTCATAAAAGAATGAAGAAGGTACTTGCTGATAGTCTGGTTATTCTCTTCTCGATTATAAGAAACATCTGCAAGCGACCGGTAATAAAACTTCAGATCGGAATTGGAGTCAAAATAAAATTGTAATATGTGATGGAATGAGTTTTTCTTTTCCGGGAGACGACCTAAAAATTCCAATCTTGCTCCGGCACCTGCAGAAACTATAATCTCATACCCATCAACATTATCACGGAAATAGGAATGGACATGTCCTGAAAGCACGTACTTAATTTGTGATTTGTAGGGGTCCATGATGCTGCGCAGTTTTACCCACTCATCCCGCCTTATACTATTAGGTGAAATATTGTTAGGAGGCGGGATATGGAACGTAACAAGTATGTTTCTTCGGTGGTGTTTCGCTAGTATTTCGCGCAGGAAATCGAGAGTTTCAGCTTCGAACACCCTTCTGGAATCGTCCAGCATAACGATAAGCAGATCGTTATTAAGCAGGCAATAATTGCGCAATCCGAAATATTTGGAATAATACTCGGTATCATGGTTTCCACATAAAGTATAGACAGGTGAAAGGGCTACCTCGTTAATGAGTTCATAGATTTGTCCGTAGAATTGCTCCATGCCAAACGGGACAAGATCTCCCAAAATAATCTTAAAATCGGTATCCTCTAAACTCAGCGCTTTTGAAAATGTTGTCATGATCTCAGCTCCAAGCCCGTCACAGCCGGGATCACCCATGATAGTAAATGAATCTATTTTATCAATAAAATTCACTGGCTGTTCTAATCTAACAACGCCTTTCATTGCTAACCCCTTTGGGATCGTAGTTTACCTTATTCGGGACAGACTGGTTTACCCTGTCTCGTAGAACTTAATTCAATTTGCAAAATTATTCAACAGGCTTAAATCCAAAATAGCCGAAGGATTTCATATTAAATTGGTCCGGATACAGGTGAACGGACAGAAAGAGGTTTTTCTTGCCTGGTATCAGCGGCAAAAGAATGGATCTCCGTTATAAAGGGGAACCAAACATTCACTACCAGGATATTTATCACCTACTACTTTGAAACCACTTTCTCTACCGTTTCCAGTCTCTGTAATATCAACTCGATTTTCTTGTCCTTGTCTGCATTTTCAGCTTTTAATTTTTCCAGTTGTGCATCTTTTTCCTGTTTCAATTCCTTGAGTGCTTGAAGGAGTACCGCTGAGATCTTGTCATACGCCACTGACTTATATCCGGTCTGGTGGTCGGTCACAACAAGTTCCGGGTACTGTGCTTCCAGCTCCTGTGCGATAACACCCACATATTTCCCCTGATTAGGTGTAACCGTGGTATCTTCCTTGAGGTCATAATGGACGCCACGAAGGTTCATCACTTTTTCAAGAGCATTCGTTAAGGTGGTAATATTTTTCTTATAGCGCACATCCGAATTGGTCAGCCAGCTTTGCCCTGAGGCTACTCTGCCGCTCCCACCAATGATATCGAGTTTCGTTCCCGGACTCGTAGTTCCGATGCCGACGTTGCCGGTCAGGACGGTAGTCACGATATTTTTGTTACCTAATACAACAGTGTTAGAGCCAAGACCCTGTGCATTATAACCAATAACGATGCTGTTATTATCATCATAAAAATAGCCTCCGGATTCGGCTCCAATATAGATCGAGTTATGGGGATCTTGTAACGCAGCACCACCACCTGCATAGGATGATCCGGCTTTATATCCAATCATTACATTACCCGTTCCGGCAACATTCCCACCGGCGGCTAAATAGCCGCTAAATACATTATTGGCACCAGTTGTGTTACTTTGTCCAGCATTAACGCCATCAAATACATTGTACATACCTGTGGTATTACTATACCCGGCATAATAGCCATTGAAAACGTTATATGCACCGGTAGTGTTATAATATCCTGCCTTATAACCTGTGAATAAATTATTTCCACCGGAAATGTTCCTATTTCCGGCATCACTGCCTACAAATGTGTTATACAGATTGGCGGTACCGATGCGGTAGAGGTAGGTAGATCCCGACATCAGTACGCTCGGAGTTACTGCTGCCGGCAGATTGGTTAGCCCGCTGCCATCGCCCACAAAAGCAGTGGCTTTCACAGTGCCATTCACATCAAGTTTCTGTGCTGGGTTAGTCTTTCCTATCCCGACGTTACCGGTCAAGACCGTTGTGACGATACTGCTATTGCCCAGCACTACGGTATTGGCGCCAATACCAACTGCATTATAGCCAATAACAATGCTGTTATTGTCGTTGTCATCATAACCTCTGGCAGTATACCCGATATAGACCGAATTGTTCGGGTTCATTCCGGCCGTGCCGGTTGCTCCTCTATATCTTCCGGCATTGGTTCCAA
This sequence comes from Candidatus Margulisiibacteriota bacterium, assembly GCA_003242895.1. Taxonomy (NCBI): domain Bacteria; kingdom Bacillati; phylum Candidatus Margulisiibacteriota; species Candidatus Margulisiibacteriota bacterium. The sequence continues at coordinate 18,550 of QKMY01000004.1, read as the reverse complement.
TACCGACATTATTTGCTCCGGATGAGTTAGCAGAGCCTGCTTCTTTACCGATGAATACGTTGTCATGGCCATTTCCATTCCCCCATCCGGCAGATCTGCCGCTGAAAACATTAGCATAACCCGAGGTATTGTTTTGTCCTGCCTGAACACCGTTAAATACGTTCTCTGACCCATTATTAATGCTTCCAGCAGCATAACCGCTTACTACATTACCGTTACCAAAACTGCTTGAGAATGGCAAGGAACCATCACTCATCATTGTGAAAACTGCTGATGCTACATCCAGATTGGTCAGTCCGCTGCCATCGCCGACAAAAGCCACTGCATTCACCGTCCCTGCAACATCAAGTTTAGCTGCCGGGGTTTTGGTCCCGATACCAACGTTGCCGGTCAGGGCTGTGGTGGTAATGTTGTCGTTACCCAGCACAACCGTGTTGGCGCCAATGCCGGTGGCGTAGGAACCGATAACGATACTGTTATAGTCATCGTTATCTTTGCCCATGGAATAAACGCCAATATAGATCGAATTCTCCGGGTCGGTGAGGTCTGTGCTGCCATCAGCCTGAAAACGACCGGCTTCTGCTCCCAGCATGATGTTGTTTCCACCGGTCGTATTATTTCTGCCAGCAGACTCGCCCATGAAGAGATTGGATCCACCGGTTGTGTTTGCCTCTCCTGCACTACTACCACTGAAAATGTTGTGCCATCCGGTTGTATTACTAGATCCCGCCGAAGCGCCGGTGAATACATTGCCCACGCCCTGGATGTTGCTATTTCCTGCATAATCGCCGATAAATACGTTCTGAGCCCCGGTTGTATTATTTAATCCTGTAGATAAGCCGAGGTATATGTTACTGGAAGAAGTGTCAAGTCTGAGCAGATAGTCACCGCCTGACATCAGCACACTCGCCGTTGCGGCATAGTTAGCAGTACTAACTACCTGTGCTGCGATATCTGTTATTCCAAACCCAGCTACCGTCGTTGGCTTGCCAGTCACGCTTCCCCAGGCAAGGCTACCCACACTGCCGGCGGTAGCTGCATAGTTGGCAGTGTTAATCGTTCCCACGGAAGTCAGATATCCCGAATTATTAGTGAACTGCGATATATTGAGATTACTCAGTGTCCCGGCTGTGGTTGCCGCACTGACTGTACTGGTCACCTCGCTGCCGGCATGTGTATGTGCCATAGCATTGTAGCTGGAAGGCTTGCTCGTGATCCCTGTCCAGGCAACAGCATTGGCAGTATTGGCTACCGATGAGTAATTGGCTGTCGTAGCATTATTAGCAGTATTGACTGAGTTTGCCGAAGTGATATATCCGGCATCATTGGTAAAAGCACTGATATTCGTCGGTCTGCCACTGACGTTAGCCCAGGCAACGGAATTAGCCGTAAGAGCAATATTGGCGGTTATCGCATAATTGGCCGAGTTAACTACGGGTACTGAGGTTAGGTACCCGACATCGTTGGTAAAAGTACTGAGATTAGTCGGCTTATTTGTGAGATCATCATAAATACCGGAAAGTGCAACCTGTGCCAAACTTGCTGCAGTTTGATACCCAATATCATTGGTAAATTGTGAAATGTTCGAATTGTTGAGTGCCCCTGCAATTGTGGCATAATTAGCGGTACTCGCTGCACTGACAGTACTGGTCACCTCTCCCCCCACATGCATATGCGCCACAGCATTGTAGCTGGACGGCTTGCTGCTAATCCCTGTCCAGGCAACTATATTGGCAGTGTTGCTCTGTGCTGCATAGTTCGATGTATTAACCACCTGAGTTGCGATATCTGTTATCCCATAACCAGCTACTGTAGCTGGTTTAGCGGTCACATTTCCCCAGGCAATACTACTCACACTACCTGCTGTACTAGAATAGTTGGATGTAGTGGCATAGTTGGCAGTGTTAATCGAACCCACTGAAGTGAGATATCCAGAATTGTTGGTGAACTGCGATATATTGAGGTTGCTTAGTGTCCCGGCTGTGATTGCATAACTGGCCGTTGTTGCCGCATTAACTGTATTGGTTACCTCGCTACCGACATGTGTATGCGCCGAGGCATTATAACTAGACGGCTTGCCGGTTATCCCTGTCCAGGCAACTATATTAGCTGTATTGCTTAGAGCCGCGTAATTTGCTGTCGTAGCTGTACTTGCATAATTAGCAGTACTTATAGAACCTATTGAAGTCAAATATCCGGCGTTATTGGTGAATTGCGAAATATTGAGATTACCTAGAGTTCCCGCTACGTTTGAATAATTAGCCGTATTAACTATGTTGACAGTAGTAAGATAACCGGCGTTATTGGCAAACTGGTTGATACTCATGTTAGCCAGCACATTTGCTGTCCCGGCTAATATAGAGTAATTTGCTGTATTAACAGTATTTACTGTAGTGAGATATCCTGTGTTATTCGTGAACTGGCTGATATTCATATCAGATAGTGAGATTGCTGTTCCCGCAATGGCTGCGTAGTTTGCGGTTGTTGCTGCATTCGCTGTGATTGCAAAGTTCGCGGTATTGATTATTTGTGTCGCAATATCGGATATTCCAAAACCGGCTACAGTCGTTGGTTTCCCGGTTACACTGGTCCAGGCAATACTTCCTACGCTGCCTGCTGTAGTGGCGTAATTTGCTGTGCTGCTGTAATTAGAAGTAGCGGCATAATTGGCGGTATTGATTAAACCTGCTGAGGTAAGATATCCGGCATTATTGGTAAACTGGCTTATACTCATATTTGAGAGGGCACTTGCTGTCCCGGCCGCGGCAGCATAATTTGCCGTACTTGCTGTGATTGCATAGTTGGCTGTCGTAGCAGTTATTGAATAATTAGCGGTACTCGCCGCATTGACTGTGGTAGTAATCTCGCTGCCAGCATGGGTATGTGCAGAGGCCGTATAACTTGCCGGCTTACCTGTAACCCCTGTCCAATCAACTACATTGGCCGTATTACTGAGTGCGGCATAATTGGCTGTATTGATCGAACCCACTGAAGTCAGGTAGCCTGCATTATTGGTGAACTGAGAGATGTTCATGTTCGACAGAGTAGCAGCGGAATTAGCAAAGTTGGCTGAGCTTGAGTAATTGGAAGTAACGGCATAATTGGCTGTACTTATCGAACCAACCGCCGTTAGATATCCCGCATTATTGGCAAATTGGTTAATATTCATATTAGTTAAAGCGTTTGCTGCATTCGCTGTGATTGCAAAGTTCGCGGTATTGATTATTTGTGTCGCAATATCGGATATTCCAAAACCGGCTACAGTCGTTGGTTTCCCGGTTACACTGGTCCAGGCAATACTTCCTACGCTGCCTGCTGTAGTGGCGTAATTTGCTGTGCTGCTGTAATTAGAAGTAGCGGCATAATTGGCGGTATTGATTAAACCTGCTGAGGTAAGATATCCGGCATTATTGGTGAACTGGCTTATACTCATATTTGAGAGGGCACTTGCTGTCCCGGCCGCGGCAGCATAATTTGCCGTAGAAGCCGCATTGACTGTGCTAGTAATCTCGCTGCCAGTGTGGGTATGCGTAGAGGGAGTATAGCTTGCCGGTTTGCTCGTAACACCTGTCCAGTCAACCACATTAGCTGTGTTGCTGAGGGCAGCGTAATTTGCTGTCGTAGTTGTGCTTGCATAATTAGCAGTGCTTACAGAACCTATTGAAGTCAAATATCCGGCGTTGTTGGTGAATTGACTGATATTCAGGTTAATCAGTGTACCAGCGGTAGCTGCATAGTTGGCAGTGCTGGCTGCACTAGAGTAATTGGCTGTCATAGATACGTTTGCGGTAATCGCATAGTTCGACGTATTGACCACCTGTGTCGCTATATCAGATATTCCATAGCCAACTACAGTCGTTGGTTTAGCGGTTACGCTTCCCCAGGCCATGCTATTCACACTGCCGGCCGTAGTTGCATAATTAGCTGTCGTGGTATAACTGGCGGTACTGGCATAATTCGAAGTAGCCGCATAGTTGGCGGTACTTATTGTGCCGGCTGAGGTTATATATCCGGCATTATTGGCGAACTGACTAATATTCATATTAGATAGCGTGCTTGCTGTCCCGGCTGTTGTTGCGTGACTGGCAGTTGTAGTATAGTTCGCGGTATTAATTATTTGTGTCGCGATATTAGTAATCCCATAACCGGCGACTGTCGTTGGTTTGCCAGTTACACTGCCCCAGGCAATGCTGTCTGCATTCTGTGCTGTTAGTGCAATATTTGCTGTCAGTGCATAATTGGCAGTTGCTACATTCGATAATGCTGTGACATACCCTGCATTATTAGTGAATTGTGAAATATTGAGGTTGCTAAGAGCCCCCGCTATGGTTGAATAGTTGGCTGTAGTTGCTGCATTAGAGTAATTAGCTGTGATAGCCATGTTTGCAGTGCTTGCATTATTCGCTGAAGCTACACTAGAAAGTGCGGTTATGTATCCGGCATTATTAGCGAATTGACTGATATTCATATTAGAGAGCGCGCTTGCTGTCCCTGCTATAGTTGCAAAGCTGGCTGTGCTGGCTGCATTCACTGTGCTAGTTATCTCGTTGCCTGCATGGCTATGTGCGGAGGCGTTATAGCTCGCTGGTTTATTCGTAATACCTGTCCAATCCACCACATTAGCCGTATTACTGAACGCAGAATAATTGGCGGTATTGATCGAACCTGCTGATGTCAGATATCCAGTATTGTTGTTGAACTGAGATATGTTCAGATTGCTCAGCGTACCAGCGGTGATCGAATAATTGGCAGTGTTTATCGAACCAACAGTAGTAAGATACCCTGCATTATTGGTAAACTGACTGATATTCATATTAGTAAGAACGTTAGCTGTAACGGCTGATAATGCAAATAACGATTTAGGCATATATGTTAGGAGTTTACGAGGAGCAAGTGCCTCGGAGTTAACTATGATCTCCAAATAAATGGCGTTGTCACTAACTGCGATATCCACCGGGCCAACCTGTACGGAATATATCCCCTCATTAACAGCGACTAGTCCGGCTGAGGATTGCCATAGAGCAGAGCCGCCGGAGCTTTGGTTATACAATTTGAACTGCATATTTGCGTTGCCGGTGACTGGCTTGCCCTGGCTGTTGCGCAAATATCCGGTTTCCGTGAAGTACTTATTCTCGGCTATTGCATTAGTTGCACATATCAAAAATACAACGAACATAATGCCTGCCATTAATAAGTTTTTTGTGTTTTTCATCTTACAAATCCTCCAGGTTTAATGAATAACGCCTATCTTATATTTTTTTGTTTTTTTAGTGCCGGTTGCCAGACTCCTGGCTTCAAATATCAGCAGATATACACCCTTGCTGACTTTATCTCCGGCCATGTTCTCGCCTGTCCACTCAAAGTCTCCGTTATCTCTGTTATAGGTATTGGACATATAAACAACTCTGCCGAAAATATCATATATCTTAATATTGATGTCACAAGCTTCGTTCAAGTTATAATAGATCGTGGTTTTCTGCTTGCGGCTGTCAAAGGGATTAGGATGATTAAAGAGAGTCCCAATAATCTCGGTATTGCCTGAAATCGCCGCAGGGACAAAAGAAGTAACCGCGCTGAACTGCGACCAATGTTTAGCCTTATCCTGCACTCGGTATTTATAGTAATATTTGCTCTGATCACTTACGCTGGCTGAAAGCGTGACCTGATTGGCACTAACGACATTCCCGCTACCCACAAGTAACCATGTAGGATTGTTGTTAGTCTGGGCATATACTTCATACGTTTTGATGCCGCTTTCCGGATCAAGCAATTGATCCGGGTAAATTAACAACGATATCCCTGCACTTGCTTTCGTTCTCAAAGCCGAGGTTCCAACGATCCCGTTTCCAATTATATTCATGGTCGGCGGAATTACCGGCGGGGTGAGATCAACCAAAAATCTGTTGGTAGTTGAGATATGGCTTGCTTGATCCCCGACCAGGACCAACTCCAGCTGATACATATGGTTATGCGATACAGCAAGTCCATTTACCTCAGGGAGGATAAACACGCCTTCCTGTCCTCTGAGCAGCGAGGCATAAGCGGTATCTAACCAGGCAGAATATGTATTGCTGCTCACATCAAAAAGACGATACTGCAATTTCTGGATCACATTTGCAGTTACTTCTTCATGTTCCATGAACACTGGCAGATCTACGGACCCGACATATGCGTCTACCTGTTGGGTAACAATAATCGGAACCTCTTTGGATATGACATTAAAGGTAATACTCTTTATATCTGCTAGTGTATTAATTGTGCCGATATTGCCAGATATCGTTGATGATACAAAAGAGATCAGATCAAAAGAAAAAGCAGCGCCTAAACTAGCATCGTCCTTCAAGCTGTATCTTACGGAGTAGGTCACAGTCGTTTCATCAAGCATACTTTGTGTTGTGGCAATAATGCTCAGATTGTTAGTCGCCGGATTTAACACAAAACCGAGTTTGTTATCACCTTGATATAACGAAATTTCTTTAAAAATTGACAGCCAAGGTGAAATATTTATCCGAACATCTGCCAACTGGAATAGTTTATCTTTGCCGGATGATTCGGAGCTAAAATAAATGGCAGGCTCACTTGATGATCCGGGATATACCTCTCCGACTACCTGACCAGGAGCGTCATCTAACTGCACTGATCCCGTGGGAGAATCAACCACCAGGTTATGCGCCGAACTGAGTTGAGTCCAGGTTCCTTTTACGTCTTCAAAACTTCCGCCAAACTCAATTTGTGTAGCAAAACCCTGCGGTTGATACTCTATTAAGAGATGTTTATTATTATAACTAAAATTTGCCGTTACACCGTTTATAGCGATATCCCATGATCTCAATGGTTCACTAAGTGACATATCAATATAAATACTGTCACCAAGGGCTATATTAGAAGAAGAAAAAATTAAATCTGCTATTCCCGGAGCTCCGGGACTAGACTCGTAGATGAAAAGGGCTGCCGGGTCTTCGATTTTCCAGGTGTTATTTGCGCTAATATTAAGACGGCCGCTTCCGATATAACTTTTGTTAGTAGTATTGATAGCTGTATATGTATTGGAATTGGACGTTATGCTCTGTCCCAGATCAGAATAACAGTCAATCTGATAACGCCCCGAATTCATTTGAGAAAATCCCGGGCCGGATAACACAAAGCTGATCGTTAAAAATAAGGCGATTATAATATTATTTTTCATCTATTAAATTGACCTTTTTTCTTTAAATAGCCAATGAGAAGATTACTTAATTCGATTCTGGAAATCACCATATCGCTATTGTTCGTCATCATAATCCTGTTTAGCATGTTTTCTGCCAGGTATATCTCGTAATTAAATTCATTGAGACCGGTATAAACTGCTTCGGCATACTGATTATAGGTTTTGTCGGCTTTCTCATTATCCGGAAGAGCATTAAAATATTCTGTCTGTTTAAATGCTTGACTGATAGCCTTTTTTGTATCGGTATCTAACCAGAACGTCTGCGGTTTATCCGACATATAATGCTGCTGAAATTCCCCCACCTGTCTCCTAAACCGGCCGGTATTGTAACCGAGCTCTTTCTGCGGTATCTGGCAGCTCATCAGTGGCTGTTCAACCGAAATGTCGAGCCCGTAGAAACTCAATATATCCTTAAGTTCGGAGATTTTTACATATTCATCTTTGCTGCTGACCGGAAGTGCCATGATTTGTTCCGGATTTGTACCTGTAACCATCCTTACCAGTCTATGGACTACGATTAAGCATTCTTCTTTGGTGATTAGCTTGTTTGGTCTAAGTGTATTATCAGGATATCCTGTTAATAGTTTAATATCGATTGCATCATCAAGGGCCGTACGGGGCAATGAATTCCTGTTTTCAGGAAGGGCCGGAGCACTTTCTGGCATAGACGGAATGGTTATACTATCTGTGGCGGGTAACAACGCTGGTACCTGCGTTGCAGAAGCAAGGTTAACCGATGGGACAGCAGCACATTCTGTCTCCGTCTCAACGTTGACCTGTGCGATGGGGGCTACTTTCGTATGCGCAGTTCCTGTAGCACCGTGAACCCAGGAAGGATCATAACTCATTTTAACTGATAACCGGGACAAGTTTTCTACAGTACCAAACCCATAGGCATAATCGATGCTCATCCCATACACAGATAATCCAAAGCCCACTGTTCTTTCTATGTTATTGAGCCCGCATCTAAGACTCAGGCCAAACCCTCCGTTATGTGGGAGCAATTGATATTCAAGTCCGCCATATACATCGGGATTGCCAGCTGATCGAAATATTCTGGCAACATCCATTTCGAGCAACCATTTGTTATCAAGAAAGATACTACCTGCGAAGGCCAGATCCATATTGTATTTGTCAGAAGTATCCCCAGTCGTAAATGCAACGATATTATTCAGATTAGCTGCAATTGCAAAAATATCCTTTTTCCATAGAAATCCTATATCCGCGCCATACAAGTTATCTTCGCTGATATATAATTTCCTTGAAGCATACTTAAGCGTTGTTCCTATTGATATATCGGGTAGGATCTCTTTCCCATAACTTAAAAATATTGCACTTTTAGCATCGGAAAAATATCCGGCAGGTGTAGAATTGGCCACGTCGCCTGTATGCAGTTCCAATCCATCTGTGTTAATTGCGACGTAATTAAAGGCTACATTTTCACCCAAAATAGGGATAAGTATTCCGATGTGGGTGTATTTGGAGTTCGCCAGGAGGTCGGCCCGCATGAAGGATATTGAAGGGGTAGCGATTGATGGCAACAAAGCACTATTCCAATACCCTGCAGTACAGTCATCACTAAAAGAACGGCCAGCGCTTGCCATACCCAAGGCCCTGGCTCCAATCCCATAATCCAGGAAATCAGACGCATAGCCGCCACTTTGCTCTTCGCCAAAGCAAGCAGAGGTAAGGACAATCAAAACAAAAATCGATAGAAAAAAAGATAATTTATGGCTATTTGTCACAACGTAATCCTAACCTATCACATTCTACATTATAGCAACTTCCATTCAGACAATGTAAACTTTACAGTATTTAATGAAAAAAATAACATGCCCAAAGCTTTGGAGAAATAAAAATTCCGAACCTCTTATAAGTACTGGTTTAAGGTGAAGAAGACCTCCACGTTTCAGAATATCATAAAGCGAACCTAACCGTAATAAACGGGAAGGGAAATGGGCACTACATCAAAGAACTTTTTTTGGGATGGCGTAGACCTTACTCATTCTTGGCCTGGAACCCTTGAAAAAATCACAAAATTGTCAGAGTGTTTAAAGGGCTCCCCACTCCCAGCATAACACACACCTTTTTAATAAGGGAAAACCTTAGCGAATTGAGTTATGCCTAATGACATAATGCAAAAGAATAAGCACCGATATCCTGCCGGCACTCTAATCCTTGATGAATCAGCAATAGCTGCTAAGATGTCTCTGATTAGAAATCAGGAGAACGTTAACTATTTAGTTACCAATAATAACAAAAAAGATATTTACGGGCATCAAGGCCCGATTATACGAGGAGAAGGAAAATGACAAAAAAGCTACCGATCACTCCCCATTTATGGTTCGACAAAGAAGCTAAAGAGGCAGCCGTATTCTACACATCCCTATTCGAGAACTCACGGATTAAAAGCTCTATAGTGATGAATGATACTCCTTCGGGCACGGTGGATATTATCACCATTGATCTTGCGGGGCAGGAATTTATGCTTATCAATGCAGGACCGTACTTTACATTTAATCCGTCTGTATCCTTGCTTATTGCATGCAAGACGAAAGATGAAGTTAATAACCTCTGGGAAAAACTCATAGAAGGAGGCACAGCACTCATGGAGCTTGCCGAGTATCCCTTCAGCGAAAAATATGGATGGATTCAAGATAAGTATGGCCTTTCCTGGCAGATAATGTTTGCGGGGGAGCGTAAGATAAAACAAAAGATTACCCCAACAATTATGTTTGTCGGTGAGCAATACGGGAAAGCAGAAGAGGCAATCAATTTCTATACCTCGGTGTTCCACAATGCAGAAGTTGGCGATATTGACCGGTACGGTAAAGGTGAAGAACCTGACAAAGAAGGGACTGTTAAGCACGCCTCATTCATCCTTGAGGGGCAGGAGTTTGCAGCTATGGACAGTGCTTATGAGCACAATTTTACTTTTAATGAAGCCATTTCATTCATTGTGAACTGTGATACCCAGGAAGAAATTGATTATTATTGGGAAAAGCTCTCCGCTGTCCCAGAGGCGGAGCAGTGCGGGTGGCTAAAGGACAAATATGGTCTCTCCTGGCAGATTGTTCCTACCCTAATGAGGGAGATGTTCAAGGACACTGACAGGGGTAAACTGGCCCGAGTAACAGAAGCATTCCTTAAAATGAAAAAATTTGACATTGAAAGCTTGAAAAAAGCATACGAGGGATGATTATTTGCTATTAAATATTTATAAACAAGGAAGGAGTGCATGAGGTTGCCAGGGTTTATGCCTGATCCTGTTTTTGATTCCCACACATTAGTGAGTCTTCATCCTTCGATTATGCAAATTTTATCACCAATAAAAAAGCCCACTCGAATGTAGGCGCCTAAAGCCCAGACCAATCGGCGAGGATTCCCACAGAAAGACCAATATAGAAAGAGGTTTGACCGGCAGATTGGTATGTGTTTAAAACATCGGCTTTAATAGTCCGGGGTAGATATGTGACCCCACCCAGACGTAGACTTCCGGTCAGAATGGTAAAGGGGATGCGGTTCCAAAAGTATTCTACTCCATAGTTTATATACTGAGGGGCCGGATTTAAACTATCTGTAATTAAATTAAAAACACTCAGGACAGAAGATCCGGCAAATAAAAATGCATGCTGTTCTAAGACAGTCGTGTTATGCCACCCGGAACCGCCATAATAATTAATATAACCAGTATTTGATGAATAAGAACTTCCGCCTCCATCAAATCGTCTTTCTGTTCCTGTCTCCTGATAGATATCAATGTATAGATAAGGAACAAAAAGGGCAACGGGTCCCCCTAATAGCTCTACACATTTAAGACTTCCGTGAACAGTGCCGCTGCCCAATGCGAATTCCGCGAAGGTGCAGTGGGAATTTATGCCATAGGGCTGGTCATCGGATTTTGAATAGGGCTTACTATAGACAGTCGCGATGTCGGCTCCATTAAAAAAGAACCATCCCTGATCTGACGCACTCGAGGAAATGACAAGAAGAGGCATAAAAAGTATCGCCAATGAGAGGGTTTTCAATATTTTTTTCATAAAATTCCTTTATAAAATGCGATATTAAAAAACAATCCTGCTTTTTTTGTTACGGGTTGGATAAAAAGCTCCGTAGCGTCGGGATTGAAGTAGCTAATACTTTTTAAAATATGGTCCTAACAATAACACATTTTAACTAATTGGAAAATCGGATTTGTCGAACTTAAATGGAGATGCTCTCAAGAAGAGCCGAAACTTTAATAACTATATATTGTGGGTTAGAATATTATGTCGCGTTATTCAGGATTCCCCCATCTTTGGAGTACATCCAAAAAAACTACCGATCTCTCAGTGGCTTGCGGATTTATAATTGGCTCACCGCTCCCGTCATAACACACACCTTTTTTATCAGGAAAAAGCTGTGCGAATTGCGGTATGCTTGATCTTATATCAAAATAAAATATCTTAATTTTGCTTTCTTATCGTAATACCCTAAACTTCTTTTTTAATTTCCAAAAATCTAGAGAATGGAAAGAAAATAATATTTTAGTTTGTATTAATCGCTATTAATCCTATATTCCTAATATTTATCTATAATTGACCGGAAGATACAACCTGTAGTGTAACATCAAAAAAAGAAATAACAGCAAAATCAAGTAGGAGGTAGGTGATTAATTCACCTACCGACCTCTCACACCACCGTACGTGCCGTTCGGCATACGGCGGTTCAATAGACATTAATGAACTGCCGAGTATCTTTCAGCTATAAATAGGAAACCAAGCTTCTTAAGACATTCATTGGTAAAAGTTCTTGATAATATAGGGCTGTTGGAAACTCTCCAGTAACCTTTTCTTGTGTTTGCAAATTCCCATGCCTTGGAAACTTCAATTCCCAGTCTGACTAGATTGTCATGTCGAGTTTTTATTTTCTTCCATTGCTTCCAGTAACACATTCTTATCCTTCTTCTGAGCCATTCATCCAATTCCTTAACGAGTTTCACCATATCTGCAATTCCAAAATAATTAACCCAACCTGTTATCACTTGTTTAAGTTCCAACATTTTTTGCGTCATACTTTTCGCATTGCTTCTACCTGTAATTTCTTTCAGCTTTTCTTTGAATTTTCTTACAGATTTTGAGTGTACTCGCAATCCCATTCCACCCTTTTTATGATAGAACGAGAACCCTAAAAATTTCAGTTTCCATGGTCTATCCACCGCACTTTTCTCTTTATTGACTTTAAGTTTTAACTCATCTTCAATAAATCCCGTAATGCTCGCCATTACCCGATTTGCCGCTTTCCTACTTTTGACATAAATGTTGCAGTCATCCGCATAACGACAGAATTTCAATCCTCTTGTTACAAGTTCCTTATCCAGGTCGTTCAGCATAACATTGCTGAGAAGTGGCGAGAGATTCCCTCCTTGCGGAGTTCCTTCTTCCGTCATAATAACTACACCATTTATCATAACTCCGGATTGCAGGTATTTCCTTATCAAGGATAACACCCTTCTGTCTTCTATCTTTTCCGACAGTAATCTCATAAGCTTGTCATGATTCACAGTATCAAAATATTTCGCAAGGTCTATATCTACTGCCCAAGTATACCCAGCTTCAATATATTCCTTGCATTTCTTTACTGCTTGATGCGCACTTCTTCCTGGTCTGAACCCATAACTGTTATCTGAAAATTCTCTCTCATAAATCGGTGTTAAAATTTGGGAAATGGCTTGCTGTATTACTCTGTCTAGTACTGTGGGTATCCCAAGTAGCCTTACTCCGCCGTCAGGTTTGGGGATTTCCACCCTTCTGACTGCGGCGGGACAATATGTCCCTTCCAATACAGATTGCCTGATTTGGCTGCCATTTTCTTTTAGAAAGCCCAGAAGTTCATCCACACTCATTCCGTCAATTCCATGGCTACCTTTGTTTAACTTGATCCGTTTATATGCCTTATTCATGTTGTTTCGGTCAAGAATTTCTTCAAGTAATCTTTTTGGCGTATCCACGTCCACCGTTTCCAGCCTTCTCTGACATAGAAGAAATACTCCGCGCTCCTGTATCACCTTCGAGTTCCTCTCTATTCTCATACAGGTAACTTCCTTTACGGAATTGTCTGCTATCAACGTATCTCTTCGTGTCCTTCAAATTTCGAAAACCTCCTATTGTTCAGCCCTTCCTAAATTGTTCATGTTCAATTTAGTACTACGACCTCTGCTGACTTCTGGCTATTCAGCTGTACATCACTGCACAGGTTGTTGTTTCTAAATTCATATCCGCAACTTATATGCCAGATCTCCCCAGGTAAGAACGCTTTCTTTCACTCCATCTATCTGCTGCATTTACACCGCTTATCTCGAATAGTTTTGGGCTTCGTTTTGTTTCGCAAACTCACCCGACAAGCATATGCCTTTTATGCAGTTCGTGTTCCTCAGACCGGAGTTTTGCCGCCGACTTCCTTCAGATTCCACCTCGCGATGGACACCCTTGTCTTAAGCTAATGGTTGGCACTATCAACCCCCATATCGGACTTTCACCGACAAGAAAGCGCCCATGCTGGGCGCACGAAAAAAGGGAAGCAATAATACATTTATCTGCTTCCCTGCATACATGTAATATACATTCCAATCATGCTGCTCTTAGATTAATACTTCTTGCATCGGCAATCTTAAGCTCATGTCCAAAGAGTATTGCTTCTCTTCGCACGTGATCGGCAAGTTCAGGTTTAATAATCGATGCGATATCTCCTGTTTGGATTCCTTTTAGTGCAGCCGTTTTGAAATCAATTATCATATCTACTTCTTTAACCAGAGCATCCTCTCTGCCTGAACTAATAGGATGATTGTTTTTCGTTTCCCAAAATTTTTTACTTGTTTCTAATGCCTGCATAAAAAGTTTTCCCTCAGACGGATCTAACAAATGAGCAATAAAAGATGAATGTTCTGCCATAATCTGTGCCCAAAAATCAATAATTTCATCTCGATCAAATCTAACTTCATTATTCATAAACATTTCCTGCCTGGACATGAATCTTCTTTGCTCGCGAGCAACATGATCTAAAAAGCTATTCCAGACCAGGGTATGCAATTCGCCTCTTGTCTGTTTGTCCCTTATTTCCATTTCCAGATCAAGTAATTGTTCTAATCTTGATTTTGTACGAGCATAGAGTTCTCTTATTTGACGTTCATCCAGATCCGTATTCTTTGCTTCTTCGTTAACATCGGCAAGGCCAGTCATCAATGCAACGGCTCTCTCTCTATAATCCTTTAGATCATCCATAGGAGTAAGAAGAGCAATAAATTTTGCATGTTCCATCAACTGATCACTCCAAAATATTAATTCAGACAAGGCAGTGACATAGGGATCGATACTATCTGGATTAACAAGATATACGGGTTTCAATCCTTCGCTACGGACAAATATTTGCCCCATTGCACCACTTTTAAACTCCTGTAACTGAGTCATTTTAACCCCCTCCTTAATTCTTTTTATGGGTTATACAACTTCTAAATATACATGTCAAACAAGATCATTTGATTCGGTACTCTGTTGATACTGAGCCCGTGTAGAGCGACATTTATGACTCCTTTGTTCGCAAGGATAATACATGCAAAACAAACACTCCATAGTGCTTCCTAAAACTTTAACAAGATAAAACAATATAATGATTATATTACTGAAAAAACAGACTGTCCATTAAAAGCTTACTAACAAAAGCATAGTCACATTTTTATTGTTTTGACATTAGCAGAAAGGCCTTTTCTTAAGTTTGTTTACACTCAATCCCTTATGCTTATTGGCAATTTTCTTTCAACTTAATTGCGAATGAACCGGCGACGGAGTATGCAGGGCTGATACTCCGGGTTTCGGTATTTACAATTTTTGTGTTTGCTTTTTGTTTTTTTCCATATTAACATATAAATAGTAATTATAAGCTAATATATAAATAACAACCGATAACTAACACACCATTGGTAAATATATAAGTAACTAACAAATCATTATGTATATTATGTATATTATATATATACTTTTTTTACCCCTCTCAGCACAAGAGGTAGTATCATCTCTAAAGGATCAGTGAATTGAATTATGATATTCAGAGGAATTAACCGTAAGTTCGTTATAATTATCTGCGCCCTCCTGATGTTTACTGTCATCACGCTGAGCATCATTCTGCTCTTCAAACTCAACAAGGCACTGAAATACGAGTTCTTGCTGCGGAGCCAAACTCTTGCTGCCAGCCTCGCCGATAACAGCCTTGGGTTTCTGCTGTCATACGACTACATTGGCCTCAGGGATATGACAAGTGATATGGCAAAACAACATGACGTTATATATGCAGTGATCTTTGATGCAAATGGAAAGATCCAGGGACACAATAACGCAGCCAAGGAAGGGACTGCCGTTGATGAGGAGCTGCTCGGGAGAATCAGACAGAAAGCACAGGAAATTTCGCAAAAGCAGGTATCCGGGTATGGCAGGATAACCGTTGTGGAGAAAGAGCATGACGGAAACCTGCTTTATGATCTTGCTATCCCTCTGACTAAGAGTGACAAGCTTCTCGGCGGGGTAAATCTGGGAGTATCCCTGCATAGAACCAGTAACCTCATAAAGTCCTCCATCAAATGGGTATTGATAGTTTCTATCATGGCTATCGCGATCAGCATAGGCATATCGATCGTTTTTGTCAGGCATCTGGTAAATCCGATCAAGACCCTTTGTAATATTGCAACCAATACAGCCAAAAACGGTGATCTGACGCAGAACGTTCATATTCATTCACGCGATGAAGTCGAGCAACTGGCTCAGGCTTTTAATATACTGATAAACAGTTTGTCAGATATTGTGAGGGAGCTCTTCAATGTCTCAAATACAATCATGCATTCAACCGGTACACTCGCAGAGTCGACACAGAAAATAAGTCATAAAGCTGTCGAGATCGGATCCATAAATGAAGAAATTGTCCAAGGCAATGTCATACAGCAGGAAAAAATGATGTTAGCCTCCAGGATCATGCAGGATATCGCTATCTCTGCAGAAATGTTCGCAAAGAATGCAAAGCAGACAATGGAGGTCTCATTCCAGAATTCACAGATCGCTCAGACAGGAAATGACTCCGCAGAAAACGTAGTCCGGATAATGGAACGGATCAATGAGGAAATTGTCAGGGCAAATGGAACTGTCACTTCGTTCATCGAGAGCAGCAAGGACATTAACGATATTATCGATGTGCTTACTTCAATCACGGATCAGACAGAGCTGAACACGCTGAGCCAGTCTTCGCAGGAAGTGATCTCAAAGATGACTGATATAAGAAAAGAGGTTGAAAAGTCCTCAGGTGCCGTAAAGTCGTTTGTTTCAAGAAGTACCCAAATAAACGATATGGTAGAAATGGTCAAGTCTATTGCCGAACAGACCAATATGCTGGCACTTAACGCTGCGATCGAAGCAGCCCGTGCCGGGGATGCAGGAAGAGGATTCGCTGTAGTTGCAAGCGAAATAAGAAAGCTGGCAGAAAACAGCAATAAGAAAGCTGTTGATATCAGCAAGCTGATCCTTGAGATCAATGATGAAGTAGAGAATGTCGGCAACTCAAACGCAGCAATTGATGAGCAGTCACAACAGGTGGAAGAGGCTGGGAAGAGATTTGTAAAAATGGCTGAGTGCATCAGGGTATTAACAGAAGACGCTAATAAGCGCGCAAAAGATATCAGCAGTTTAATATCGAAGATAGTTAGAGAAGTAAGCAACGTCACCGACTCCATGGGGTCCTCTTTACAGGCTGTCGAGGAAGGCAGAAAGATCGTCAGTCAAATGGGCGGATCGATGAGCCTGATCGTCAACAGCTCGTCTGAAACATTGTCCTCGATCGAGAGCATGATGAATCTGACAGACAAGCAGCTTGCCGATACCAGGGAAGCAGTTACTGCTATAAATGATATTGCTCATGTAGCCAGCGAAAATACACAGCATGCCAATGAGGCGGCAAATGCAGCTGAAGAGCAGGCAGCGGCAACCGAGGACGTTAGTGCTTCCGCCGAAGAGCTGTACTCTATGGCGGAAGGCTTAATACAGCTGGTGGGTCGATTCAAAGTTACCAATAAAGAGGACTCACTTATGCAAGGGGGTGCTTAACCGGTTCTTTATTACTGTGAAAATAAAAAAGGAGGTCCTATATGAAAATAAACCTATCCATACCGAGTTTTCTTTTGTTAATCATGCTGCTCCTGCAGAATGCTGTATTCTGTGCTACTGGAAAACAACCGATTTTTTTCGGTGTCTTGCCGCTTGAGCGGCCGGAGACTATGTTCGAGCGCTTCTATCCACTCATAGACTATCTTGAAAGAGAGACGGGCTTAGATTTTGAACTGAAGCTGTATCCGACAAAAGGTGCACGAGGGGGCTATACCTCTGCTGTTAAGGATATCGTATCAGGAGTAACACCTTTTGCATATCTGGCATCGGTCACCAGTGCCCAGGCGCGTCATCATAATCCGAAGGTCCAGGTACTTGTTTGTGCCCAGAGGGAAGGATCGCCAACCTATATCGGTCAAATCGCTGTCCGGAAAGATTCGGGTATAAAACGAGTGGAAGACCTTAGGGGCAAGCGGGTAATCGGAGCAAGCAAATCTTCCACATCAGGAAACCTTATGCCTGCAGGATATTTGCTCGAAAAAGGGATCAAAACGTCAGAGTTTGCTGCTTTGGAGTTTGCCGGTTCCCATGATAAAGCCGCACTTGCCGTACTAGCCGGTGACTACGATGCCTGCTGGATCAATGAGAAGAATTTCAATAAGTTTAGAAACCAGGGAGCAGGACTGGTATCCATATACAATCATCCTCCCGTGCCTGAATTCCCGATCTGTATCAATGTCGATGCAATCCATCCGGCTGCAATTGACAAGGTACGAAGAGCGTTATTGAAAATGCATGACACAGATCTGACAGCCATTCAGGCAATTGATGATAAGTATGAAAAATGGGTTCCGATAACCTGGAAGTCATATGATCCGGTAAAAAAAATGATCGACAAAGTACATGGACAAGCATTCTACAGTTTGACCTCAGAGTAATGCGGCTGAGATGCTCTTATGAAGACGAGAGCTGGGGCTTGCTTCAGCTCTCTACGCTTACTCCCTATAGCTTTTTCAAGTCACACCGGATTAGCATCCCCAGTCTGGACGTCATTCAGAACCTGAAACAGGTTTTCCTTATATGGTACCAAACAAATACTTAAGCGTCCATTGACCCATTACGAAAGGGTGCAGATACTTTCGGTGGGTAAATAACCTTTTGGCAGTTTGAAGTTGGTTGGCGGTTTGGATTGAGATTTTTCCCAGGCTGCAACCTTGTTTTGCAA
>QKMY01000003.1 GCA_003242895.1 Candidatus Margulisiibacteriota bacterium | reverse complement strand
CAGAAGTACATTAATTCTTGTTGAACCGCCGTATACGGAACCGTACGTACGGTGGTGTGAGAGGTCGGTAGGTGAATTAATCACCTACCTCCTACTCGATTATAACTTAAACCTGGATAACTCTTTTCAAATTTTTCATTAAAAAAGTTAGTTTTAAGGCTAGTGATTGGTTTAGAATAAGGGCTTACTAATTGAAAACAATTTCAATATCAATATCAAATAAATCTCCTGCCATCTTAGCAACTAATTTCAGCGTAAAAGAAGGAACTTTTTCAATGCCGGTATAATTTCCTTTTTCAATAGCATTGAGAGCATATACAAGAGATTTATCATATATTGGCATCATTACTATTCATCCCTTCGATTTAATTTTTCTATCTCTTTTCTTGCCATTTCATCTCATTGATTGTATCAGCATGCCCCTTAACCCATATCCAGTTATAGTGTGTTTCTGATTGAGTACATCAAGCTGTTCCAATAGTTCTTTGTTTTACTGCTTCCCTGTACTTTAATATTGCACACCACCCGCCGGAACAAGCGTCATCAGTATATATTTAAACTTTTTTAGATCAGGCATCATGATATTTTCATTAATTATTAATTTAATAATATCATTATTGAGAAAGATAATAAACACAGACAATTCTTTTCAAATTTTCACTGAGAATATTTTTATGACTATTACTACATTTTTTTTTGGACAGAAAGTTTAAGAACTAGCAGGGACAGTTCGCGAACTGCTCCTGCTTATCGCCAAAATAATAACTCATTAAAAAATTCAAAAGAATTTATGAATTAAAATTTGATACTATATCGACAATTCCCAGACCATATTGGGTCATGTCTCCGAAGCCAGTGTAATATCCTAATCGAATAAGGTCTAAATGACCTTCAATCTCGAATGGAGCAAATATGCCTTTTACCTTTCTGGCGAATCCATCACTTTCAACAACACTCAAGAGCTTCATCACTCTTCCATTTCGCTTATTGATGTAGTTATGATCAAATTTAATTTTCAAGTCGGACTTAGGCGGATCTTGAAAAAACACCTTTCGGTATTTATTTTCAAGAGAATTCTTTATGATTGGAGAAACATTTTCATTGTAATCATAGTAAACATAATTTTTTCGGGCATTAATTATTTTCTTAACTATTGAAATAGGAGATAAACAAATAAATTTCATTTTATCTTCAAATACAGGTTCATTAATTTTAAGTATTCCTGTTACATTTAGCTTATTTCCACATATCTCGATTTTCTTGTCCATGAATAAGTTCTTGGCACAACAGTGTACATGCTCAGCGACAGGCGAAGACAAAATCCAATACATCCTCTTCGAAAGCAATTTAATTCTATTATTGTCACCATCTATTATTTTTTCTTTTACGAGAAATGGAGAATAAGAGAATAAGTCCATTAATAGTGTTTTATCATATTTACTGCTGCTGAAATAGGGTTCGGAATATTTCTCAATTATACTATTTAGAATATAAGGATAGTCTATAGGAAAGATATTTTCTTGTTCATTTTCTAATACTAATTTATATCTCACGTATGTTTTCTCCTACATACAAGACCAAGGATATGAAACAACACATTTGATTTTTCTTATTTATCTTATTCTGATTTATTAATTTAACAAATTTTATTATTAATATTTACAATTGTCAATCAAGTTTTTGATTTATTATATATCTTATTCATATTTAGTAAAATATTTAATTACACTTTCAATATTATTATAAATATAGAATGTCTAATTAAACTTATTATTATTCTCTAAAATATACCTATAAGCAGTCAGACTAGCTATACAGCCATGCCCAGCAGCTACAATAATCTGTTTTTCCGGAATATTCGTGACATCGCCAGCAGCAAATACTCCTTCGACATTTGTCTCACAAAGATTATTTATAATTATTTCTTTTTTTTCATTTAGTGCTAACCCAAGTCCTCCAAGAAATGACACGGCAGGAATAGAACCTATTTCTACAAAAATACCGTTTACAGGAAATACTTGTTCATCTTTATTATTAACACTGACCATTATTCCTTCTACAAAATCATGACCAAGAATCATTTTTACTGAAGAATTATTATATACAAAAACCTTATCCGAACTTGTTACCCGTTTGACAAGCAGATCGTCTGCAGTAAACTGCTCCGCAACATTTATAACATAGATTTTCGCTGCAATTGATATTAGCTGATAAACCGCGTCAAGTGCAGCATTGCCTCCTCCGACGACAGCGACGGTTTTCCCTTTAAACAATGGTGCGTCGCATGTTGAACAATACGATATTCCTTTGTTTTTGAAATCTATTTCACCGGGAACTCCCAGCAATCGAGGATTCCTTCCTGAGGTAATAATTATGCATCGGCACTTATAACTCTTTTCATCAGTAAAAACTTCAAAGTAATTATCCTTTTTTTTAACCGACAATACTTCATCGAACTCATCCATCTCTAGATTAAACCGACGAAGATGCTCTTCGAATTTTATAGACAGATCAGCTCCGCTTATTAATTGGTATCCCGGATAATTCTCTATCCCAGCAGCCCAAGCTGCTTGCCCGCCGACATCTCGAGTGATTAGAATGACGTTCATATTTTTCCTGGCTGCATAAATTGCTGCCGTTACTCCTGCTGGTCCCGCGCCGATTATAATAAGATCATGCACTCTTTAACTCCTCATCAATTGTTTCACGGTCAAAACCTACGATCACTTTACCTCCGATATCAATCTGCGGTACTCCAAGTTGCCCCGATTTTTTTACCATCTCGATGAGGGCTTGCTGGTCTTTAGAAACATCGAACTCAGTATAGTCCACCTGCTGCTCGTCTAAATATTTCTTTAACCTTCGGCACCAGGGACAAGTGGGCGTACTATACATTTTTATAATTTTTGACATATATTCACCCTCCCTAACTTGAGGTCTGATAGCTATTAATTAACATATTTCTTACCATTCCCGATATAGTATGTACAGCTATTATATTATCAGCCAGTATCAATATTTAGATATAAGCCAGCACCATTTGATCCAAAAACTAAACACAAAAAGTTTAATTATTAATTAAAAAAGTTTTTAACCAAACCTCTATAAATAATTATTTCGATATTTCCATGACAATATTGACTTTTGAATTTATGTAATCTAATATAAATCTAATTAAATAGCGTTCGGCACGTTGTTGTTCTTGTCAGGAAAAGATTATGAAGGAGAAAAAGAAATGAAGAGCGTAAAAGGAACACAAACAGAAAAAAATCTTCTAGCAGCTTTTGCCGGCGAATCGCAAGCTAGAAACAGGTATACTTATTACGCAAGTATAGCAAAGAAAGAAGGCTATGAGCAGATATCTTCGCTATTTCTTGAAACTGCAGACAATGAAAAAGAACACGCAAAGAGATTCTTCCAGCTTCTTGAGGGAGGTATGGTCGAAATTACGAACACATATCCTGCTGGCATTATTACATCTACTATAGATAACTTAAAAGCGGCTGCGACCGGCGAACACGAAGAATGGACACACCTCTATGTAGCAGCAGCAAAGACAGCCAAAGAAGAAGGGTTCCCGGAAATTGCACTGCAATTCGAGCATATCGCACTAGTAGAGAAAGAACACGAAAAACGTTATCTCAAATTAGTGAATAATATCGAATCAGGTACCATATTCTCAAAAGTTATATCTATCGAGTGGAAATGTCGAAATTGTGGATATCACGCAATAGGAAATTCAGCACCTGTTCTTTGTCCAGGCTGCGCGCATCCACAATCATACTTTGAAGCATTTTCTGAAAACTATTAGTACAAAAAAACAAGAGGAGGACAAAAATTATGGATAAATATGAATGTCTCGTTTGTGGGTATGTATATGATCCGGCAGAAAATGATAACGTTCCTTTCGAATCACTTTCTGATGACTGGGTATGCCCGGTATGTGGAGTTACGAAAGATCAATTTCAAAAACTTTAAAATTAATCATGACCACCTATTTCTGTAAGTTACTTAGTAACTTACAGAAATAGGTAATTTATTATATAAGATATGGTTGCTGCTAATAATGGCGTTATTAGCCAAGCTAACACAATGTTCATAAGCAACGTCCATTTAAGGGTAGCCATTTTTTTTATCATGCCCATTCCGAGCACAGCTCCAATGATGGCTTGAGAAGAAGAAACAGGAACCCCAATAATAGCATAAAAATGCACGGTTAAGGCACAGGTTAAAACTGCTACTAAAGAGGTTATCGAATTCATTTCAACCAAGTTTTTTCCTACGGTTAACATTACCGGCTTTGAAAAAGTAAGGATACCAAGCGCTATACTTATCCCCCCGATAAGTGCCAGGCTATAATCATTCAATTGCGGTATCAAGCCTTTGTATATGCCGACAGCATTTGCCACATTGTTAGCACCTAAGGCATAAGAACCATAACACCCGATAATAATAAATCCAAAACGGATCCAGCCGTCAAGATAAATAAAATTGTAGTTATACTTCTCAACAAAGTATCTAATTATATAATATAAAGCTATCGCTAAAAAAAATGCACCAATCGGAGTACCAATCCACCCCAAAACCACTTTGGTAAGTACCTGGGTATTGAGATCGCCAGTTATTAACGAATGCCCAATAATAGCCCCGACAACAGATTGAGAAGTAGAAATAGGCATTTTAATAATGCTCATTAAGGTCACGGTTATTGCAGCCGAGATACTAACCAGCGCAGCAGTTTTAATTGTCTGGGAGGATAGAGAAGAAAGCGTTTCAATTCCATTATCTCCTCTCAAAACAGCACCAAGGATAACAAAAACAGCCGCTAAGATTGTTGCCCGTCGAAAGGTTAACATCCGTGAAGACACGGCGTTACCAAAAACATTAGCAGCATCGTTTGTACCCATAGCCCACCCTAAAAATAGTGCGCTTATTAACCAATACATTTACATAATCCTCTTAACTGCAGCAATTGACAATCTATTGCCAACATTTTCAGCCTGATCGGAAATATCTGCAATTAGCTCTACAATTCGGGATAATCGTTCTTTGCTGAGATCATCTATATCCATATCGAATATCTTTTTTAATAGATGGTGTTCCAACCTATCGCATTTACTTTCTAAGGTATCAACAGTTCTAACATGTTCAGGAACAACTTTCGGTTTTGTGAACATCTGTTCGGTCCCTTTAATGATCTCTCTCGATGTTGCCAATGCTGTTTCCAGTAACAACAAAATATTCACTTTGATCTCTTGAGGTATTATCAACTTTCTGATTAAAAGGTATTCTATAGTTTTTTCGTAAATTCCAGGAATCCTGTCTAATTCTTCGATTATAACAAAGATATCACTTCTCGAATCTGGAAGAAGCGAATGTTGGTACATATCTTTTTCTATGAGATAGCGAATATCGTCGGCTTTTGATTCGGATTTATGCACTAGTTTTGCTTGATCATGAAATTCATCAGTGAAGCCGTTATCAACATAGGACCCCATTAATGTGGCAAAAAGATCTGTACTATTCAGAACTTCTGCTAAATATTTCAATATATTGTCATGCAAGTTTTTTTGTTTTGTAAAAAAAGGAAACAACTATGAACACCTCTCCTATTTCATATAAAGAGCCGTTCGAGAACTGCCCTAC
Source organism: Candidatus Margulisiibacteriota bacterium (assembly GCA_003242895.1). NCBI lineage: Bacteria > Bacillati > Candidatus Margulisiibacteriota > Candidatus Margulisiibacteriota bacterium. The sequence continues at coordinate 39,046 of QKMY01000003.1, read as the reverse complement.
AAATTATAAAAATTAATTCTCGACCAAATCAATAGAATTATCTGGAATTATATCATAAATGACATTGAAAAACCTAACATCACTAGCAACGGCGCGGGTTTAAAAAAAACCCGCGCAACTAAAATTAATTTAAATAATAACGAGAAATGCTAGAGTCCCATCATCTGAGCGAAACACGCAAGAGCAGGATCCAAATCGCTGCCACCTCTAAGAACCTGACCTGTTAACACTTTTCCTAATTGCACGCCTTCCTGGTCAAATGAGTTAACATTCCAAATAAACCCTTGAAACATAACTTTGTTTTCAAAGTGGGCCAAGATAGCTCCAAGAACTTCAGGCGTCAACTTATCAGCAAATAACAAGCTTGAAGGACGATTTCCACTAAATGTTTTATTCGGATCACTGGCTGATTTGCCTTTTGCAAATGCAACGATTTGAGCCACCATATTTGCATTTAGTTTCATTTGGCTGGTAGAGTTGTCGAACTCAAAATCAGCACTGATTTGAGGGTGCTTAAAACCGATAAACTGTAAAGGGATGACATCAGTCCCCTGATGAAGTAATTGATAAAAGGAATGCTGACCATTAGTCCCAGGCTCGCCAAATATTATTGGGCCGGTCTTATAATCTATCGGTTTTGCATTCCTATTTACGGATTTACCATTGCTCTCCATATCGAGTTGCTGAAGATGTGCCGGGAACCTGCTTAAGGCCTGGCTATAAGGAAGGATTGCCGTTGTCTGATAATCAAGAATATTCCGTTCACAAACACCTATTAATGCATCAAGTAGTGAGGCATTCTTAAGGATATCGGGATTAAGGGCATTTTTATCAGAGGCATGAGCTCCCTTTAACAGTCGGCCAAAAATATCCTGGCCGAAGGCTAAGGTCAATATAGCCCCTCCCACGGCACTTGTACTTGAAAACCTTCCCCCGATGAAATCATTGATAAAAAATGACGTCAGAAAATCGGAAGATTTTGCCAGAGGACTTGTCTCACTTGTTATTGCTACAAAATGCTTACGAACATCCATTCCAGGAATGTTTGCTTTTGTAACTTTTTCCCGAACAAGGACTTCATTTGTTAATGTCTCCTGGGTTGTCCCGCTTTTGGAAACAAGAATGAATAAGGTCGTTTCAAAATTAAGTACACGTAATACTTCATTAGCGTCATCCGGATCGACATTGGAAACAAAATAAGATTTCATTGGCTGTTTCCCTTTTGTATCCTCGACGTAATTTTTTAATGCCATGTAAAGGGCTCGAGGTCCAAGATCCGATCCGCCGATTCCAATCTGCACTACCGTGTCAAAAGGTTTTCCAGTCGAGCCTTTGATCTCTCCTGAATGTACCTTGCGAGCAAACTCATAAATCTTATTCTGTTGCTCAACGTAGAAGTCCCTCAAATTTGCAGCACCTTCAAAAACATCGTTACCAAGCTGCCCCCTGGTCAATTGGTGCAATACTTTTCTTTTTTCTCCGGTGTTAATAACTTCACCGTTCAATAATACTTTATACTTGTCGATAACCTGCTGCTCATCCGCTAGCTTCTGCATTGCACTAAGTATCTTAGTATTTACTGCCTTCGCTGCATAATTATACGTCATTAAATCCCCGATATTAACAACACTTTTCGATATCTTTTCTGCAGTCAATTCATCTTTTAATTCAATCCTTGCAGATAACACAACGTCTTTAAGCCTTCCAAAGGATTCTGCCTCATTTAAATTATTATATTTAATGTCTGTCATTAATTGCCTCCTCATTTAATGTTTCAGCTATAATTGCTTCATTATTTATCATGGAATTATACCGTTAAATGTTAATTAAAAAAAGATTAAATTACTTACGGTTCCAGACATTAAAGAAGGATGAAATATTCTTTGAAAATGGAGAGGATATTAATTCCAGCCCAGGAAAAACGGCTGAAGCAACGATCACAGACCTTAAGTTTTTAAAATACAAAGAGTCATAATTCCTGCTTTGTTAGACTTTTCTTTAAATTTTTTATAGAATAAATGTTATGGCAACAGAACTTGATAAAGTAAAAGAGTATTTATACAACGAAAACTCACTTGCTTTCCTTGTTGCCTACATTTCTCTTAACGATAGCGGATATAATGTTCCGATACCTTCGTCTTTAGACCTAAACGGTATTAAGCAGGGCTGGGAACAAATAATATCACAATCTTTTAACCTAGCATGTGATCCTGATTTTCTTGAAGAATTATGCGCAATCTGGTTCGATGCTATCAAGAAACAAGGAGGAAAAGTTACCGAACATTTCTCCTCTGATATGATAAATATTTTAACCAACAAACCTGTACTCACCACACAGGCAAGCATTTCGAGGAATCAACCTCCTCAGCCTAAAAAGCCGATTACACCGATTAATGATGGTGAAGGTCAATATGTGCAGAACCATACGGTAAGCAGTGTCATCAGCGACGACTACCGAACAGTCCAGGCAATATCAAACAGCTCAATAATACCAAAAAATGAACTACTAAAAAAGATAGCCTCAGCACTGAAAAGCCACAATGAATTTGAGTTCCTGCTTTATTATCTAAGCTTCGTTAAACACGGCGGACAACCGGAAATACCATTAGAGCTGAATCATTCATCAATACAATCTAAATGGGAAAGAATCATCCATAGCTTATATAATACCAGTTGTCCTCCCCTTTTCTACCGAAGATTAACTGACTTATGGCTTAATCTTATACACTCTACCGGTCCGATCATCTCTCAAGAAGCACTTTTCAAAATCCTTGAAAAGCTACAAATCCAGGCAACCCAGAAAAGTGGAGCTGTAAAAAATAGTAGTCAAAAAACAAAACCATCGTTCTGGAATAACCTAAAAAAAATCTTCAAATAAAAGATTCGCTAATGATTATCAGGAGGTAGTAACCCTTTATTTGCATTCTTGTAGTCTTTTTGAAATTTAATGTACCTCCGCACCAAGCGTGGTCCAGTATCACTGCATCACGCTGCCAGCTCCCCGGTGAGGGAAGCTGGCATGCCGACACAGCTACAGTAGCAAACTACTAGCTATTTGATACATAAATACCAGGTTTCAGTTCCAAGATTGGGTTGTTTTATAATCCATAATTTGTTATCAAATATAATTGAAAACAGATGTCCCGGTGTATCCCAGTCATGTGAAGCTGAATATAACACCCATGTCTTGCCGTCGGTTGAATAGTACAACTTCTCATCCTGATCAATAATCCATAATTTATTGTTGTAGACTAATAAATCCCCGGCAGGGAATTTTGGAGCTTGATTCCAGTTTATCCCATTCAATGAGAACCAGGCATTCCCAGCACTATCTGTAACCCAAAGCTTGTTGTCAAAGACAACGCAGTTAACCAAATCTGTCCAAGGTGCCGAACTAGTTTCTCTCGTCCAATGTATCCCGTCAGTAGAACTCAAAGCAGCCCCCTTATCAAAAACCCATAATTTATTATTAAATGCAGTAAATTGGGCCTGGGGTGTTACATTAAGTGTTGGAGTAAACGTTTTGCTCCAGTTCAGTCCGTCGCAGGAATATCTAATATGAAAATAGTATTCGGGATCTGTGGGATCATCTGAAAGGGTGCTTCCAATATTTACAAGCCACAACTTGTTATTTAATTCCGCAGTCCGTATTTTTTCCTGATAGTCTCCCCCATTATCTAGCTGAGGTCCTGAATTCCATACCTTGCCATCGTTTGAATATTGAAAGGCAAGGTCAAATCCTTCAATATCGTCAACAAGCCAAACTTTATTCTTGAATACAAACCCAAAACTATGCTCGAAGGTCAAATTCGCGAATGGCCAGGCTTTTTCTGCCTTAGTCCATTTAACAGCGCACTCAGGTTTCTTCTCCTTCACCAGTTTCAATAATATCGTCCCTTTATACTGTTGTTTGAGGGCATGGGTGAAATCGCCTTTGAGCTTGAGAGTGAGCACTTTGTTGATGCCTTGCGTGAACGGAGCATTCCAGTTTTTGAGCTCGGCACAATTAGTGTTCAGGTCTTGATATGGTTTCTCATCCACAACTTTGACTTCCAGTGGAATTATACTCTGAGGTTCTTTCTGTCCGATGAGCCCATTAGCATCAACCATACAAGCTTTGACTTTTATTGATTCGATATCCTTATAGAGCAGATCATTGTAGATAACTTTGAGCTTGATCGAGCCATCGGCTTCTATCTTGCCAAGCTGCGTGACATTAAAATAAATATCGCTGCAGGCCTGGAAGGTTAAGAAGCTTGGTACATCAGCTACAATATTGACGGACTGGGAAGCTATCAGGCACTTGGCGGTTATTGCCTTAGGAGATAGGCAGGCCTTGGGGTCTCCGATAGTCAGGGTGATCTTGTTGGTTGCCAGTACCTCATCATTATCACCGGTATTGGTATTGTTCCCGTTTTGATTCGAAATCTGATCACCGAGTGCTGATACTCGTTCGGTATGTTGGTCCGTTAATTGCCCGCAGCCGATAAGGGTAAGACAGAGTATGCCCAAACTAAACCAGAGTACTTTCTTGTTCATTAACTTCCCTCCCTTATTTATTCTTTCTATACTTAATCCATATTAATAATCTCCTTTCATATCGAAGAACGGTAATGGATAAAAAAGTTATGTAGAAATATTGGTTGTGATATAGTTGAGGCAGGCACCTCTCGCTAAAGAGATGCCTGTTCTCAGATTACACAGTTATTTGCATACTTTTCTCATAGACCAGACATCAGCAAGTGTTGTTGTAGTCCCAAGACCACCAGTGATCCATATTTTATCCATAAATACAGAACCGGCTTGCCCCCATCTAACCTGCCATGGTGCGTTAGCAATTTGATTCCAATTTGCACCATCAGTTGAATACCACACATCATTTTGAGGAATACCCTGTTGATTGACGCCTCCCATTACCCAGATCTTATTATCAAAGGTCACACTAGTAATTGCACTAATACCTTGCCAGGGGGCAGTATCAGTTGCTTTATTCCAAATTATTCCGTTAGTGGAATACCAGGCATCCCGGAAGAAAGTTCCTCCCAGAATCCACATTTTGTTATTAAATATTACACTCTGCGAATAATTCCTTGGTTGCCAATTTGCAGAAGGTGTAGCCTGTGTCCAGTTTCTTCCGTCTAGGGAATGCCATACGTCGTTAACTGTAAGACCTGGCAAATTAACGGTCCCGCCCATTATCCATAATGCGTTGTTAAAAACTGTGGCCGCGTGAAATCCTCGTGCCTGCCAGGGTGCTGAAGCAACCGCCTGTGTCCAATTTTTTCCATCAGAAGAATACCAGACATCATTATCAAATTTAGTTCCGACTTCGAATCCTCCGAGCAACCATATTTTGTTATCAAAGACGACGCATTTATGACCTCTTCTTGGTGACCAGTTTGCGGAAGGAGTTGCTTGAATCCAGTTCTTTCCGTCCGAAGAATACCAGACATCATTCAATAACGGACCTCCAATCTTCGACTCACCTCCGATAATCCATAATTTATTATCGAATACCACCGAAGCATGATCTCGTCTCGTCGAGAAGGCTGCATTTTCTGTCTCTTCATTCCATATATATTCGCAAGTTACAGGTTTTTTTTGAGCTATGAGTTTTAGTATAATAGCCCCCTTATAGCACTGTTTCAGTGCGTAGGAAAAATCTCCTGCCAACTTGAGCGTTACAGATTCTGTCGTCGGGTTGCTGAAGGGGCCTGGCCATTCCTTGAGTGTAATTGGCTGCTGATCCAGTCGCTTAAATTGAGTCCCGTTGGTCACTGATACTTCCAGCGGAATGATACTTTGGGATTCTTTCTGTCCGATGAGTCCGCTGCCTTCCGCCAGATAAGCCTCTACACTGAGATTGGAGATCGACGAGTCATTGAACACGCTTTTAGCCACCGTCAGCTTAATTGTCCCATTAGCTACTATACTTTCCGGGGACTGAATATCAAAGGATATTGTACTATAGGCATCGAATAATCCATTCGAACTGCCTGTGCAATTGGTACGTAACTTGTTTCCTGTGGATTTATCAACAGAAATACTGACAGTACTGAGAGCCAATACCGAACGGGCCTCGCTGGCATCATCAGTTTTGTTGTTAATCAAAGCATTGTGGTCGAGGACCTGATCGGTTAACTTACTGCATCCGGCAAACATAAATCCTATGATGCATATACTTATTAGCAGCAATAGTCTGATTTTCATTAGATACAACCTCCTATTTATTTATTTATTTATTTATTTATTTATCCAGGGGATTTTTTAACAGGACAGGTGTCTTCTGGATTAAAGCAAACCTGTCCTGATGGACTATTATTTGTTATTGAAATACCACAAGTTGCCATTTCCAAATCCCCACAATAAATTGTTATAAGAAAGAAGTGTATCGATAAAAACAGGATTGCTAGCCTCTCGATTCCACCTCAAACCGTTTTCGGAAGAATACAAAACATTACTGATAGTCGCCCAGAGTTTGTTGTTTGAAACTGAATAATCCTCTGTGGTTCGTGGTTCAGGCAATCCGGTGAACGTGGTCCTGGACCAGTTTATCCCGTCTTCGGACGTCCAGGCATAATTAGCATCTCCCAGCACCCATAATTTATCTTTAAAAACCAGAGCTTTTCTGGGATAGAAATCACCCCAGTCAGGCCGGGATATCGGTGTCCAATTAACACCATCGCCGGAAGATTGAATGTATGGACCAAAATCACTATCGGATATAGCGAACTCTATAACCCATAGTTTGTTTCTGAAAACTGCTAAACCCTGTATATCAATATAACTTGGGAGGAAAAAAGAATTGATCAGTTGCCAACTGCTTCCATCTGAAGTATTCCATAGATTGGTGTTTCCTTGATACCCAAAAACCCATAGTTTATCTTTGAAGGCAATTGCATTTGGTTTCTCTGTCCAGGGGGTATTAGCGGAAGTCTCGGTCCACTCTTTGCCGTTAATGGACTTCAATACTTTATTAAAGTCGAATCCCCCGACAACCCACATATAACCGTTGTATGTTGTGGCACTATTATCGAAAAAGAAATTCCACGGCAATGTACTAGTGACATGTTTCCATGTATTATCTGCTGTTGATTTTTCCTTGACCAACTTGAGCAATATCGTCCCTTTATACTGTTGCTTGAGTGCATTGGTAAAATCGCCTTTGAGCTTGAGCGTGAGTACCTTATTGATCCCTTGAGTGAACGGAGCTTTCCAGTTCTTGAGCTCGGCACAATTAGTATTCAGGTCTTGATATGGTTTCTCATCAACGACTTTAACTTCCAGTGGAATGATGCTCTGGGGTTCTTTCTGACCGATCAACCCATTAGCATCGAGCATACAGGCTTTGACCTTGATTGATTCGATGTCCTTACTGAGCAGATCATTATAGATAATTTTGAGCTTGATCGAGCCATCAGCTTCTATCTTCGAGAGCTGAGTAACATTGAAGAAAATATCGCTGCATGCCTGGAAGGTTAAGAAACCCGGGACATCAGCTACAATATTGACTGATTGAGAGGCTATCAGGCATTTGGCGGTTATCGCTTGTGGAGATAAACTGGCTTTTGGGTCCCCGATAGTCAGGGTGATCTTGTTAGTAGCAAGTACCTCATCATTATCACCGGTATTGGTATTGTTCCCGTTTTGATTCAAAATCTGATCACCGAGTGCTGATACTCGTTCGGTATGTTGGTCCGTTAATTGCCCGCAGCCGATAAGGGTAAGACAGAGTATGCCCAAACTAAACCAGAGTACTTTCTTGTTCATTAACTTCCCTCCCTTTTTGTTCTTCCCCGATACTTAATGCTTGGTTAATCAATCTCCTTTCGTAACAAAACAACGCATATCAGCGTATTAATTTCACCCAAATCCGGCTGAAGTTATTTCTTATACAGATCATAACTTACCCAGCCTCAGATTAGTTGCAGGCATATATAGCACTAATTACAGAGGAAATATATACATAAAAATTCAATATTATAATATATAAAACAATGGAAAAAAAAAGGATTTTGCAGGTATTTTGAAAACGATCAGGAATAAATAGATAATTATTCAATTGATAACGTACATGTTGTATTTCTTGTTTGAAAACTAGAAAGTTTTGCAGACTGATGAAGCTGCTAATTTTGATTGCACAAATATACCCGTTTATCTGTTAACTCATATGTGATATTACTACCGGCATGAAATATATATTATTTTTAATAACTATGTTTATTCTGCTGTTCCTCAATCCTGTGCTATTTTTGTTAGCGATTACGGGCTTAGCAGCCGGGATGATAATTGTTTTTTTCTTTCGAGCTTTTCCTTTTGTTCCAACAGCTTTGATCATGGCACTAATAGGAGTTGTTCTTTTGTCTCTATACTTTCAGTTGAACAGTCCTAAGAGCTTGAGGCAATACGATTTAGAGCCGCTTGAATATCGAGAAGTCCCTTATAAATGTCACATAAAGTATAAGGATAATGCCTTTTATATCATTGATGAGTTCAGGGTAAATTCGGAAGAAAAGAAAATCGTCAATAAACTTACCCGCAATAGCAAATGGAATATAGCAGGCTTAATTGGACAAAAAATTATAGTACAGCAGCATCGCATAATCCCAGTTAGGCTAGCATTATACTCTTCAAGTAGAATTATTGCGGTCCAAGTGCCTTCAATGAAAATTGGTAAGATTAACTATATACCGGATATCAATTCCTCGGCGATGATAAATGTCCCAAAAAAAATGGTGGTAAAGACATTCCCTCCATATTTGAAAAAAACAGACAATCTTGCAGGAAACAGCGAAATATTGATAATGAGCATCAAAGAATTACCTGAAGGAGAAAATACCATCAGGCTAAAAGTAGTAGGTAATTTATATAGAAATGACCTCGGTAATCTAATTGTCCAATTTAGTTTTTGGACCCCGTTCAGGTGGTTGGTTTTTACTATGTTCTTCATCTTATCTGAACAAATAAAAAAAGACGTTCTCACTCCAATTGCAGATAAACTGCTACAGATAATTAAACTGAAGTCGGTATAAAAGGAAACCTTATTAGATATCACATTTTTTTAATAATGATATCCAGGTGCTTAAAGAAATTGACGGAATCAAAAAAGCTGCATTTGATTGTGCGTTACCCGATCATGTCTGGTGATTGAGTCGGGGCAGAACATTGAGAATTCGCAGACCTTGCAGTAGGCCTTTGGACTCTTCGAAAATTTGTTCTGGTAAATATTACTGGCTGTCGACAGGATTTCCCGTTTTACAGCATCTAGTTCATTATCAGAGTAGTTCAAGTCGATTTCTTTGCTGCTGCGAAGGAAGTATAAACTAGTTTTTATAATTTTTTCTGGCGCGTAAAGTTCTTGTAAAGCGATTTTATAGATTGCCAGTTGTTTGCGGAATTTATCCTTTTCAATTCTTACATTAGTTTTGTAATCGATTATTTGAATATGGTCGTCGAGGGTATCGATCCGATCTATCTTGCCTTTGAGCATGACATCGAACTCTTTGTTTGCAAACCAGATTGTAAACGGTTTTTCTTCTTCCATTGTATTTCTGGCGGCAAGGGGAGATCGCAAGTAGTTGTCGAGTATTTCTTTGCCTTTTAAGATTAAGCTGTCGGGCTTCTTTTTGTGTAAAATGGCTTTTTTTAACTTATCTGCAAGAAATATTTCATCAACATGGAGGTCCTTGCGTTTACGATAATGGTAGAGCTGAATAAGCTTATGAAGAATATCTCCCAGGTACATAGCATCAAGCCCCAGTTCATCACCCTGGAAATGCATCGAGTAATTGTCGAACTCATCAAACACCGGGATCTTATCAATATAGCGGTATTTGTATTTCAACGGACAGGTATCGTAAATTGAAATTTGGGAAAATGAGAGTGACAGCAATTTCTTTTGACCAGCAGTAGCTGTAATTAGTTTTTGGTGTTGAAGGTAGTTCCTGATAATATCTTCATTAAGCGATTGAAGGTTCAAATCCTGGTTTGTATATAATGACAGAGGTTCTTCCATAAGCTGATCTATCATAATGTTCTTAAGCCCGGTTTCTTTTAACTCTGCTACTTCATCATAGAAGCTTTTCCCCCGTCCGCCTTCTGATGAAGTCAGGTAAAGTCCTCGTTTTGCTCTGGTAATTGCGACATAAAGTACTCTCTTTTCTTCGTTCAGCCGTTTCAGAGATTCGTCATCTTTCACCATTTCAGAAAACTTGACGTTCTTTCTCTCTTTTTCTTCTGTATTGAGAGCGTTTTTTACAATAACGCCGTAATCCCGGGAAAAAGAGTAAGGATGAGAACTCGCAGTGATCGGGAAGCTCTGAGGACGGACATTACATACGAAAACTATTGGGAATTCGAGACCTTTAGATTGGTGAACGCTCATAATCCTGATCATGCTCGATTGAGACACTATGGAAATATTCTGATCACTTTTTTTAATGATTTCGATGTATTCGAGAAACTCATCGATGGTCGAAGAAATATTTTTCGAAAAGTAGTCGTTCATAACACTGAGAAACTCGTTAATAGCGTTTATTTCATCGATTTTGTTAAATACAGCCAGCTTTCTCACATAATGAGATTGTTCGAGCAGCCAGATGAATACATGGAGTAAGGAATAGCGCTTCATTCTTTCTCCTGCTTCAGTAAGTATTGCCATAAAATTCTGTAATATTTTAATTTCTTCGATTCCTAGCAGACCGAATTTCCCTTGTTTAATAATCTCGGCGATCGGCAGTTTCTCTTGCTTCCCTTCTTGGATGAGCTGGCTTAGATCATAATCCGTGAAGTGGTAAAGAGGACTGGCTAAAACCCTTATCCACGAGAACTCATTATACGGGTTATTGATAAGCCGAATAAAAGCCGTGATATCCTTAATAATGTTCTGTTCAAAAAATCCAGAAGAACCCATGATCACACAAGGTATTCCGAGTTCTTTAATTTTATCGGAATAAAGATGGGCACTGTTAACGCTACGCATAAGGATGACAATATCCCCTGGGTTGCTACCTTCAGTCAGAAGCTGGTTGATCTTACGGGCAATATATAACGCTTCAGCTTCCCGATTCGTTCCTTTAAAAAGATGGACGATAGTATTCTCGTTGCTGTTTGATGCCTGGATCAACTTTTTTTCATCCGGCATGTCTTCTTTCAATATAGTGTAAGCCAGGTCTAAAATAGGTGCAGTTGATCTGTAATTAAGCACAAGATTGATCTCTTCTCCAGGAAAAATCGTTACATTTCCCGGTCGCGCTTCCCGCCACTCGTAGATTGACTGCTTGATGTCCCCGACAATAGTCACATTCTCGAACCCTGGTCGGGAGAGCAGCTTAATCAACTCATATTGAGCGTTATTCGTATCCTGGAATTCGTCGATTAGTAAATATGCGAATTTATTTGCTATATCAGGTTTTCTTTTGAGAAGTTCAAATGTATAGTAAATCAGATCGCCAAAGTCGATTTTGTTCTTTTCTCTGAGCTTTTCTTCATAGCGCTGATAGATCACATAGATCATTTCCATGACGGTTCTCTCATCAGCAAAATCCTGGTTAACGTATTCGATTAGCCGGCTATATTTTTTTCTGGTACTTGCATGGACTTCTTTGCTATTGGCTTTTTCGTAGAGGTCATTGGCTAGCAACCCCTTGTTATTTTCCAGCATTTTCAGACTGTATTTTTTATAATTCTCGGGAGACAACAGGCAGTCTTTTATCTTATTGATTACATTAATCATGTTGTCCACAAATAAACCGAAATTTTTGATAGGCATTGCGGTAAAGAGGTCCCGGAATTCTTCGGGAACAGGAAGTTTCAGATCAAGGAATTCTTTGCAAATATCCCTCATTAGGACAATCTGATCAGGTTCACTGATAATTTCGGCACTCGGATCAATCGGCACAATAAAGGGATTTTCTTCTAGTAACCGGCGGCAGAAAGAATGGAAATTAGAAATATAGCTTAATGCCATATCGCTTTTATTCCTGATGATTTTCTTATTGAGCAGCTCGTTGATAATTCGTGTTTTCATCTCGTCAGCAGCTTTAACCGTGAAAGTTAAGCAGACTATGTCCTGCGGCTTATACCGAAGCTGCTCGACCAGGTGAAGAAACCGGTTGGTCAGCACGAAGGTTTTCCCAGTCCCCGCTCCCGCGAGGATCTTGAGCGGTTTTGTGTCAGGATAAGTTATGGCTTGCAGTTGTTGTTCGTTTGTATTCATTATAATTGGCTTTCCCGGCATATTTCGGAGTAGTCGCATTGCTGGCAGGTTCGTTGGGTGTCGGGCTTCGAAGGAAAAGCACCCGCCTTTATTCGATCAATGGTCGTCGTCAAATTAACGATTATCTCATTTATTTCATCTTCACTTATGACAGCAGTGTTCTTCTCTTCCGTGCCTGAGAATAATATCTTCATCCGTTTGAATTGCTCGTTACTGTCAGTCTGGTTGAGATAATAGTATTCTATTGATTCAGGTTGAAGCTTGAGTGCGTTACAGCTTGCCAGATAATAGAGCGGCATCTGGAAATCTTGAGGAATATAATCAATGTCCTTATCAATATTGATGTATTTCAATTTTTCACTTCGCGCTGTGAAGGCTGCATTAGCTCCCGAAGTTTTGTAATCGACAATATGGTACCGCCCGTCCCTGTCTTTGTCCACTCTGTCGATTACACCATAAAGGCCTATACCGTTGAGGGAGAACGCTACTTTTTTTTCCAGGAAATATGCGGTCCGGCCTTCCATGATAGTTCGAGTTTGGGCCACGTAGCGAACACATATCGTAACAAACATTTTATAATAATACGAGGCAATAATTTCTGTACTGAATAAAGCCCTCGCTCCTTTTTTGGAGCGTTTTAATTTTACATTTTCCGGTAAGTCGCGAGCTTGTTCGTAGCCAAGCCAGACACGATCTAACAATCGGGCAAGTATAGCCTGCATTGTCGAATGTTCAATGCCGTGAAGAGAAGGAAATATTCTATGAAAAACCTGGAGAACTCGATGAACTTCCGTGCCAATATGCAATCGTTCCTTCCCAAGTGTCTCAAGCCCAAGTACCTTGGAATAATAGAACTTTTTGGGACAGCTAAGAAACGTTTTTATAGCTGACGCTGAGTACTTTCTTTTATCGCTAAAAGGAATATTGAGTTCTTCTTTTTTCTGAGAGAAAATAGCTGTGTCGATATAAATGCCGTTCATCACCAGGAATTGTTTTAGTTCTGCCGAGACCGATGAATAATTCTTAAGGAGTGTTATCTCAACCTCTGAGCTATTGAGAAAGGTTGTAATTCGGGAGCCGTCGTAAGTATGCATATTATCAGGATGAATGACATCTGACAGGTAGGAAGACGCATGCTGTTCTTTATTATCAACGGTTGCCGGATAGGAAATGAATACCCGGCTTTTTGCCCTTGTGAGAGAAATATAAAGCAGCCTTTTTTCCTGTTCAAGTATTTCTTCAAGAGTTACTATCGGCGAGATATAGAACGGTTGATGAAGTTCGTCATGCAGGTTCTGTGATAAGGCTAATAGGTTACCGTCGATAATAGTTATCCTGCTATTAACTTTGGGGAACTCTTCCTCAGTAAAATGGACCAGGAAGACAGAGTCAAACTCTTCACCTTTAAGCTGGTGCATAGAGAGTATTTTTACTCCGACGTCGTAATCTGCTGTGTTTTTCAATTCCATTTCATCACAGTATTGCAGTGTGACTGCTTCTATGGTTCGTAAAAATTCGTACATGTCGATTTTCCTGTCAAAGTTCGTTGTTATGGTTTCATACTCTTTGACCATTGAAAAAAGTGAGGTGAGCGAATCCAATCCTTCAAGATTACCGCTACGATATATGAATCCCAGAACATACTCGCGGTACAGTTTATAGATACATTCCGTAATGCTTGTACAGGAACCAATCCACCTTTTAGTTTTGTTGAGTGCACTGTAGAATTCTCGCAACTCGATTGCAATTGCCAGTTCCTCCGGCGACAATTGCCCCTTTGTTTTAGTATCGGATTTAATGCAGATTTCTGTTAGCAACTCCCCGTTAACCTTTTGCTCCAGGGAAAAGAGTTTTGTCATCGGGATATCATTGCTATGAAGCGGGATGATCTGCTTGAATCGAGTGTTGCTCTCGTCAGTCAAAAAAGCGATGAGAGCGAAAAGTAATACAACCGGCTTCTGGTTGTAGAAATCAATATCAGTCCCGAAAATACAAGGGATACCGGCAAGACGTGATTGTTCGCGAATACGGTATGCATGTCGTTTGAGGTTACGAGTCACGATGGCAAAATCATTATAGGTAAGATGCTTGTTAGTAATAATCGATTCTTTTATTGAACGGAATACGAATTCGAATTCATTGTTTTCATCACAGCACTTATAAAGCTCAATCTCCGGTCTAGGCTCAGGGAAAAGAAGTTTTTTCGATACAATACTTTCAGCAACAGTAGTGAGAGACGAATTCCGATGTATCGACGAAAGAACAATTTCCTCCGGTTTGAAATGCCTTTTTATATGATCTAATAACGTCCCGGTATAGTTCTCTTCTGCCAGCGTTTGATGGATATCATAAAAAAAGTTAGCGGTCGTGGCTTGCGGAGCACATATTTCTTTTAATAGCCGTAATTGAAGATAATTCATATCTTCCGTATGATCGACCATAATTAACTTGAATTGATCTTGGATTTTTTGCTTAACACCCGGGTTTGTTGTTACGATTGAGTAGGCATTATTGACAATATCCAAGTGATCGCAAAGCAGATAGTCACCAAGAAACTCCTGATACTTACGATAAATGAAAAGTATAGAGGCAAGGTAGTTGTTCTGTGGGAAATGGGTATTCACGATTCCGGCTAGCTGATCGATGGTTATCAGATTCGTTTTGAACCATTGGATGGTATCCAGAACTTTTTTCAGAAAGCTTTTTTTGCCAAGATACCAGGTGAATTCTTCGGATAAACGGCATTGATTGTCCTGAATCAAGTGCTCGATGATGAGCAATGATTTGTACCGATTAACATCTTCATAGTCATATTCCGCACCACCCTCAAATGCATAATCACGAAGGATTCTGGCAGGAAAAGAATAAAAGGTATTAATCCATGTCTCATCAAAACTTCGAGCCAGCTTCTTTATAATACTTGTCTTAATGAATTCCGCATTCTTTGAGTTGTTTGTGAGTACAAGGATATTCGAAGCCTGTAGCCGGCTATTGGTAACAAGGTATACATACTTGTCGATGATAAAAGAAGTTTTCCCGGTGCCTGACAAGCCCTGAACGAGGATCGTTGTCTTGCTATCCGCTATTATTTCTCTGTTGGTATTAGTTATTGCCGTATCCATATTAATCAATTATATGGGACAAATAAGAGAAATGGAAAGGTCAAAAAATACGTTTTTATTTTTTGTCGAGAATGCTAAATATATCCTTTTAGGAAGGGTATGAAATTTGACTTTAAATTTGATTGCTCAGTAAAATATATAGTAGAAGAGAGGAGTGATTAAATAAAATGGCTGGAAAAATTAAAATGATAATTGATAGGATTGTTGAGGTGAAAACGAACGGGGTTACATCATTGGTCCCTATGACAAAAGCAAAACTTATATTAATAGGAATAAATCCGCTAAAGTATGATGAGACAACTGCCGATGACCCTGACATAATCGATAAACTAATTAAGTATGCAAAAGAATCAGGCATTGAAATTGCTTCAAAATAAGGAGGATCATAATGAATATTAAGACCGTAATAACGCATGAACAAAATATTGAAAAAGCGATGGAAGATTTAAAGAAGCAGCTAGAGACATTTAATCCAAAATTGGTAATATATTTCGCATCTTCAATTTACTCACCGCAAGAGCTATCGGATAAAATGCAGTCTGGATTTACTCAGGCACAGACTTTCGGATGTTCAACCTCAGGAGAGCTAATCAGCGGAACAATAACAAAAAACTCGATAGTCTTAATGGCTCTTAACGATAAGATTATAAGTGATGCCAAGATAGAGGTTATAGAAAATCTATCAGAGCTAGATCAAGTAAAAAGTGCCTTTGTTTCTTTCGAAAATTATTATAAAGCAAAATTGAACGAACTTGATTTAGATAAGTATGTAGGGCTTATTTTAATTGATGGGTTACGAGGGAAAGAAGAGCGAATAATGGAAAAGATCGGCGCATTGACCAATCTTACATTTGTTGGCGGATCTGCTGGTGACGACCTTAAATTTTCTCAAACGTACGTTTTTGCAAATGGCAAATCTTATACTAATGCCGCAATCCTTATCCTGCTAAAGACAAATAACGGATTTGACATTCTCAAGACCCAAAGCTTTAACCCGCTCAATAAAATATTAAAGGTAACAAAAGCAAATGAGGCAAAAAGAGAAGTAATGGAATTTAACAACAATCCGGCAATCGTAGAATATGCTATCGCGTTAGGCAAAAGTACAGAGGAAGCTAAGAATTCATTTATGCATAACCCTATAGGATTAATGATAGACGGGCAGCCTTATGTAAGAAGTCCACAGCAAGCTAAAGATAATAGCATGGTGTTTTACTGCAATATGAGTGAGGGAATGGAACTCTCGTTATTAGAAGGAACAGACATAGTAAACGACACAAAAAAAGCGATAGCAGCGAAAGAATTAGAATTGGGAAAAATAACCGGCATTATCAATTTTCACTGCATACTTCGAACATTAGGCCTTGAGGATTCAAACAAGTCAGATGAGTATGGTAAAATATTCACGGCTATCCCGACTGTCGGGTTCAGCACTTACGGGGAGCAATATATCGGACATATGAATCAAACCTCGACGATGTTATTGTTCAAATAGAATCAATCGCTAAAAAGAATAGTTTTTTCGATTGCTACGTTCCTTAACCCTGCACTTTATGCAGGGTTAAGGCTCTAGGTACTCAGAATATAAATCTCAAAAATTATAGTAATCTATTTGATCCCATTTTTTGAACAGTTCCTTGATTTTTCCCGAACTAATAAGTTTCTGGATCTCTTTATCCCATAGCTTTACAAGCTGCGCCCCCTTCTCTGATTTCACAAAACATGTATACATATTTAACGCTTTAACTTTTTTGACTTCAAAATCAGAAGGTGTGAAAACTAATTTAGGAGATTTGCTGCTACTGCTGCTTTTTATGAAGTCCAGGGTATCATCCGGTGAATCAAGAAAATAATCGATTCTCTTCGATTTAAGTAATTGTAAGGCTATTGCCCGATCATCAACCTCACTAAACTTCATGGGAGTACTAATATAGCTGTCATAAGAATACCCTCTCATCCAAACTACTTTTTTATTGTTAAGGCTTTTTTCTCCTTCCCAGCTGGAGCCTTTCAGAAAAAAAGCACTAATCAAATCTGAAGAAAAATGCCATTTAGGAAATAGCACGCCATCGAGCTCGCCTGCATAGACACCGATCACGATATCGGCATCGCCCTTCTTTACCAGGTTTGTCGATCTATTGTAGGGCATTATTTTGTACTTTACAGTATATCCTTTTGGTTCGTAGATAGCGCGTATGATGTCAAAATATAGACCAGTACCGTCAACGTTTGTGCCATTCTGCCAGCTTTCAGTCACAACAAGTATTGTTTTTGAGTAATCGGCCTGAACACCGGTGAGTAAAAGTGACATTATTATTATTGCAAGTGCTAAATATTTTAACATATTTAATATTTCCTTCGTACTAAATCGACTACTTTTGAAAAAAAATACCTCTTAACATTTTAACAAGAAATTAGAAATTTAGATACTTATATGATAATATAGTTCATAGGTTTCATTTATAACATAATGAATAAAAAATTATATACAACAACCTAAAATTATCATGAACATAAAAAATTCAACATATGCCAAAGTAATAACAATCCTAATATTAACTACCGTTTCTGCATTGGTATTATTTGACTGTATTTCTTTTGTTTTAGAAAGAAATACAGCTTATTATAAGATCAAGCGTGAGGTTAATCAGATTACGGACCGGATTTCCAATACACTTGCTGTTCCACTATGGGTTTTTGACGATAAAAGTGTAGAAAAAATGATTATGCTGGAAATGACTAATCCTGATGTTATTGCCATAGTGGTTTATAACGCAGGCATTCCGTATAAAGGCAAAGTGAAGTCTAGTTCATATCAAATAACTGACTATGATCCTACAAAAAAATATGATCAACTAAAACATGCTTTTTTTCGGAAAAAAGAAAATATTATAAAAGGGGAAGAAGTTGTTGGAACCGTCGAATTATACTTCACTGACAATTTTCTCAGACAATATTTAAAAAAACATTTGCTGCTCTCTTTTGCTAAGTCGCTCATCCTTTCACTTATTATCCTTGTTAGCGCATTTGTTTGTTTAAAGAAATTTATATTCACTTCACTTAATAAAATTGTACTCAAAGTTCATGAACTTTCTGAGGGCGAGGGAGATCTTACCAGATCCTTTTGTATAAATGCTTATGATGAAATGGGGACATTGTGTGGAAGTTTTAATAAGTTCCTTGGAAAACAGCGGGAAATGATCGGAAATATTCTTGCTCACTCTAAAGAAACCACTTCTATTGCGAAAGAGCTTAACTTTATGAGCGAAGAGCTTTCGGGCACAATAAATAATATTACTGTATCCTTAGAAGACAACATTCAGAATAACCGTGATTTTTTTTCTATGATCACCACTACAAAGAAAGAAATTGAGCTCCTTGTTCGCCACATTCACACTATCCTGGAAGGGAATACACAAACAGTTACCGGTTTCAGTCAAATACTAGAAATGACGGAAGTTGGAAAGGTATCGGCAAATACCGCCGGAAGCAAATTAGAGTTAATAAAAGAAAATGCAGCCGATACCAGGAGAAATGTCCAGGAATTAAAAACTAAAACTGAACAGATCCATCAAATTGTCGAGGTTATTAATAAAATTTTAAAACAGACAAATATGCTGGCACTAAATGCCGCAATTGAAGCGTCAAGAGCCGGAGAAGCCGGGAAAGGATTTGCGGTTGTGGCTAATGAGGTAAAGAATCTGGCAGCCAGAACAACAGAAGCAACGAATGAGATTAAGTCGGTTATTAATGAGATTATTGAAAGTACTGATAATGTCGTATTCGGAATAAGCAATAATGTAGAGGCAATCAATGACGGTGGAGAAATAATCAAAAAAGCTTTGTCCGAAATGGAGTCTATTGGGAAAGAAATCGAAGTTATTACGGGATATTTTCAAAAAGTTCAGACAGCATCAAATGAACAACTCTACATCTCTTCCAATGTTCATGAAAAGATAGTGGAAGTTGATAAATATTCAAATCAGAGCACTGAAACTTTTAAGCAACTATCAGCTAACATTGATTACATAAATTCGATCAGTGAAAAGATAACCGGGACTTCGAGTACCCTGGCAAATGCCTCATCCAAATTATTAAACTTAGTGCAAAAGTTTAAAATTTAAAATTAAATATCGTTTTCCCTTCATCGCTTAAATAATATCGTTCCGTTGGATGCAATGAACTATCAAGTTCATATATCAGGGGGATTCCCGTTGGTATTTCCAGGTTTGGTATCGCTTCATCTGCAATATTATCAATATACTTGATGAGTGCCCTTAAGCTGTTGCCATGAGCCACGATAATTACTTGTTTCCCTTCGTTGATGGTTGGAGCAATTGTGTTGTGCCAGTAGGGAAGAAATCGCTGAACTGTATCGTTGAGGCTCTCTGTCAGAGGAATCTGATTATCGCTCAATTCTTTGTATCGGGTGTCGCTGCCTGGATAACGTTGATCATCTTTTGTTAATGCCGGCGGCTGAATATCGTAACTTCTGCGCCATATATGAACTTGACCTGCACCATATTTCTGCCTGGTTTCTTCTTTGTTCAAGCCTTGCAGTGCACCGTAGTGACGCTCATTCAATCTCCAGCTCCTATGAACAGGCACCCACATCAGGTCCATTACATCCTGGATGATCCACAATGTTCTAATCGCTCGCTTGAGATAGGAAGTGTATGCAATATCAAAGGTATACCCTTCCCTTCTCAGTATTTCCGCGCCCTTCCGGGCTTCATTAATTCCGTTTTCTGATAGATCGACATCAGTCCATCCGGTAAAAATATTTAGTTTATTCCATAAGCTTTCTCCATGCCGAACCATTATGAGCCTTACCATGAATACCCTCCTTTTTTACAAAAAAAAGAAATATTATTGATAAAATCAAGTCGAAAATAAACCATTAAGCCTTTCAATTGTTACTTCATCGAGCCTGTCCACTACGATATCAGACTTATCTTGCAGTACGGACCTCGGATTGGTTGTCGTTACCGCAACAACCTTCATGTTCGCAGCTCTGGCAGCTTCAATTCCAACTAGTGCGTCCTCGAAAACGACGCATTTGGGGGCAGGGTTTCCTAGCAACTGTGCAGATTTAATAAATACTTGAGGATCTGGTTTGCCTGCAGTAACATCTTCAGCCGATACTATTTTATCAAAGTATCCATTGAAGTGAAGGAGATCAAGGACTGTATCGATATTGACCCTTTGGGTCGACGAACCTATGACAAAAGGTATATTTGCAATACGGAGACGCTTAATAAATATCTCAACACCGGGGAGGAACGAAATCCCCTTTTCCTGGATGATCTGACGGTAATGTATTTCTTTTCGCAGACCGAGTTCGTGTGCTTCACTAATATCATCGGCCCAAAAAAGGATTTCCATTATTATTTTTTCATTTTTCATACCAAAGCTTTTATTGAAAAAACCTGGAGGAAGCTGCTTGTTGATTTCCCTTGCAAGTCGGCTCCAGCTTTCTTTATGCTGCCGGGAAGAGTCAATGAGAACCCCATCCCAGTCAAAAATTATTCTAAAATCGTCCCGGCTCATAGTGTAAATTTAATCCCTTCCTTTTTGAGTACCAGTCTTCGTTCTCTGTAATCAGGCAATATTGAAGCGACAAGATCCCAAAAGTTTGATGAATGATTCCTGATCTTAATATGACACAGTTCATGGACAACAACATAATCTACCACAGAGATCGGCGCCATTACAATTTTCCAGTTGATACGAATAATACCTTTGAAACTACAGCTTCCCCATATCTTTTTCTGTTCCCTTATGGCGATGCGGTAAAAAGAAATGCCAAGTAACCCTGCATATTTCTCAGTACGCGAAGTTACTATTTCCTCAGCACATTTCCGGTACCAGGATATCAACGCTTTTCGGGTATGCTCCCGTTTGATCGGTTCCGCTACGTTGGGCATTACGATGGTTAAAATGTCTTTTTCTATTGAGCTTCGTACCCGCTTACAATAAGGGTCGTCAATCACCTTTAGCGTAATAGAACTCCCTAGATAGAGAAAGCTCTCGGCATTGACGAAATTATGTGTCGGAAGCATTTTTTTTAATTCTTCATGGGACTGAAGATGCCGGATAATCCATTTTATTTTCTTTCTTATAATGTCTTCTACAGTTTTGGTGGTAGCCTTATGTGGGGCATTTATCTTGAGACCGTTATGAAGATCTATACCGAGCGCAATACTTCGTCTTTTCGAACTCCGTTGAATCGAATATTTTATTATCCGCTCATTATGCATAATCATCCCTGATTCTTGCTTTGGCGGTTTCGCTGAAAATAAAAAATTGAATGTGCTCATTATAGCCTCTATGAATTAAATTCAGTTAACAATTATACGGATATCTATGATTCTTTACAACCTTAGCATAAAAAAAGATTTTGTTACCGGTTTACTACTTCTCAAAATATTTCTATTTAACTTTTTTATACTTTCCCATTAATTGGCCTTCTGCCAGAATGTGGCCCTTCATGGCCTTTACTACGTCTCCCTTTGTACTACCGCTTTTTAAGGGAAGTTTTTCATCAAGTGCGTAGATTTTAAAGTAGTATCTATGTACTCCGCTTGGAGGACAAGGGCCACCATATCCGATATTTTTCGAATCGTTTATTCCCTGCTCTGCCCCGTTTTTCAAGGTGTCTTGTGTAGGAACTTCTTCAGGTAAGCCTTTTATATCTGCTGGCAAATTATAAACAACCCAATGTGTCCACACTCCACGAGGCGCATCCGGATCTTCGGTAATTATTGCAATGCTTTTGGCGCTCGCCGGAACTCCTGACCATTCAAGCGGAGGCGATACATTTTTGTCGTAGCAAGTATACTGCTTAGGGATCATTTCTTCATTTTTGAATGCCGGGCTTTTGAGATTAATAGTCATTTTCTTTACCTCCTTCGCCATACCTAAACTCTGGAATGTACACAAACATAACGTGATAATAATTATTGGAATGATTTTTTTCAAAATTTTACCTCATTGATTCGATTTTTACGATCATTTTACCTATGCCGCGATCTTAAATCAAATTCATTATTATTTCAAATGATTAATATTTCTTTTTCTTCCCTTGTTCTTCTAAATGCTCAAAATATCCGTCAATCGCTCTATACATATTCCGCCACATACGAAGCTTGTCTTCTTCCGTTTCATTTCTTAACGTACCAATATAATCCAAAATACAGAGTGCGAACATGACTTTGATTTCGCTCAGGTCCATGCGCTCCTGTTCTATGAATTTTCTGATCAGCCGAACATTACTCCGGTTAAAAAATCCATTGTAAATGGTCATATGATATTTAACAGATTTATAGAGAAGCGAATCCTGTTGGATGCTGATACTGTTAAGGATTCTTAATGATTCCTCTGTATGCCCATAGTTGATAACAGAGTTATTCTTATAACCCATGGTTTTCTTTTTTCCTATATCATGAAAAATTATAAAATCTTTGATTATCTGTTCATTGGTTTTATCTTTATATATATTTATAAGTTCCTGGATTTGAATATCTACCGGTGTTCTTTTAGTCAGCCATGATTGATCATGGAGAATGAGCTCATATATTTTTAGCATATAGGCTATATGATAGAGGACTGTGGGACCTTCGGCATGTTTGTCCGGCGACTGCTGCGTTTTGAAATAGCTAATAATATTGAGTTTATATCGATAACTGCGGATTAGATCGGTAATGCTTCGCAGGTCTTCTTCGGTGACAACCTGCGAGCTGGGATAATCTTTTGGAACAGAGAAGAAATTGTTAACTATTCTCAATATTTTCCGGAAAACCATTATTCGTTTTTATTTGTTAATAAGCGGGTTATAAATACGATTAAGATAGCTATTACGGATATTCCAACGAAGGTCCATATCCCATAATTTTTCCATTCCGAATATTTTTCTTTTTTGATTTCAGCAAGAATATTTGCAATTATTTTTATCCGGTCGGATATAAATGCTACGTCACTTTCCTGGAGGTTTTTTTTGAGGCTAATTTTTTTTATCGGTCTTACCATATTCTCTAATAACTCATAAACTCGAATATCTTTTTTATTATTCTTTTTCCCTTCTTCTATAATCATATCCATAGCCTCAGCAATTCTACCCGCAAGGTTAGGTATTTTTTCGGCAACTTCTTTATATAAAAACTGCTCAACATACAGGCTCATCAGAATAAATCCGGTAATCTCTCTCGTGCTTAAATTATCCCAGGTACTAATCCCGAGTTTTTTCATTAGATCGAGTTCGTTGATTATTTCTGCCATTTGTATTCACCCTTTCACTTGTAATCACGCCAGGTATCTTTTAGCTACGAAATTATATTGGTTCGGAATATAAAGAAAACAAATACAATCACAATAAAACTTTATGCCCTATCAGAATATTATGGACCTCAATTATATTAAGTTTGTCGTAAATAGCAAGAACGAATTATTAATAAAGGAGCTGTCCGATCTCCTCCATTAGTCAGAAAGCTTAAGAATCCTGACAGCCCTTCAAATCCAGACTTAAACACTGATTTCGATTACTCTTGGTTTTGCTTCTTCTCTACGTGGAATTGATATTTCAAGAACACCGTTTTCCAAGGCAGCTGAGACTTTATCTTTATTAAATTCATTACTCAAGGAAAAGGCTCTGTAATAATTACCGATATTGGATTCCCTCATCAGTACCCTTCCTGGCTCTTCTATGGATGTCGTTGCCCGTACCGACATGATATTATTCTCATCGATACCAACTTTTACGTCCCCTTTTGATACGCCAGGGAGGTCGATAACAAATAACAGGGAGTCTTTTGTATCATAAATGTCCACATCAGGCGAAAAAGAATTAACTGCATCGGTTATCTGCTCTGCACTTGTATTTTTTACCTTATTTTTGGTTCTTTTTTCGAGTTCATTTGCCATATTTTCACCTCCGGTTTGTCATCCTTGAATTTCAATCGACTTGGCTTTAACCTTTTCTGCTTTTGGCAGTGTAATCATTAATACTCCATCTTTGAGCGACGCTGTTATCTGGTCTTCTTTTACTTTTACCGGTAACTCTAATAATTTTTCAAAACTACCCCTGCAACGCTCTGTTCTTATAAGTATTGAATTTTCTCCATAACTTTTTGCTTCGCATTGTCCTGATATCCTCAAGACATCTTCACGTACAGAAATGTGGAGGCCTTCCCTTAGTATTCCCGGGGTTTCTGCCAGCACAATAATATTGTTTTCGTCATCATAAATATTAAGGAGTGGAAACGCTTCCCGGGTCGGAGTA
The DNA here is from genome assembly GCA_003242895.1 of Candidatus Margulisiibacteriota bacterium. Taxonomy (NCBI): domain Bacteria; kingdom Bacillati; phylum Candidatus Margulisiibacteriota; species Candidatus Margulisiibacteriota bacterium. The sequence continues at coordinate 14,430 of QKMY01000003.1, read as the reverse complement.
TAGCCAAAAGTATCAAATAACCGTTCCATCTCTCGTTGCATTTTATCTAACTCTCGTAGCGGATTAGAAATCCATGCCATAATTTATCCCCCCTTTTATTTATATGCAATTTGAAAAATCCATGAAATATTGAATGTCACCCCCTCTCATATAGTTTCAAAAGAAAACTCTAGTACCCAAGCCAATATTAATATCAGCTTCCGTAGCCGGTATCAGGTTCAGTGCAGGGACAACTTCGATAAACACATCGAATGGTAATCGTGAGGCAAAGTTAAAAGCGATACCAAAGGGAATGCGTATTCCGATTTTCGTATCCTCTTCTTCGAAATTGATTCTTGCACCGATGCCCATATAGACAGGAATGTTTCCAAGTTCCTTAACTCTTACCAGGTTAAGTTTATGAAATAAATAGTCAGTGTGTATAGTTAATCTTCCATCTTTTCTAAAGTCCCATGCAATCGCGCCATCTATAGCTTCAGTTGAATTAACCCAGTTCTTGAAGCTTAAACCGGTCGGCTCTCCAACTATTATTCCTATGCCGAATTTATTCTGAGCATGAACAGGAACGCCAACATAACTTATGATTAACAGAATTAATACAAAGGTAATTTTCATTTTATTCCTCCCGGTTATGATGACATCGTTAATGATGCAAAACCAGATAGAAACGACGATAGATGATTAGATTAATGTCATCGCTCGACCTGTTTTAATTTTAGTGAGATGTTAGCATTGAAGCTGGATAAGTCAAGCTGGAATAGGATGTAATTGTATGAAGCTTTACAGCATTGAATGTGACTCGCTTATAAGGCAGGGTTCATTGGTTATTTTAGATAGTTTCTTATTAACAACGCATTAAGCGTGAGTCCATCTTTTATCTCTTTTTTTTGGATCATCTGCCGTATAACGTCTTCTGAAAACCAGCCATACTCTTTTACCTCGTTTTTATCAAACACACCGGTTGTTTTTCCTGATTTGCATTTCACAACATGAAATACTTTATTTGCAAGGCCACTCATAGGGTAAAAGGTATATATATGATGATGAGAAAGTGTTTTATACCCGCTCTCTTCCATAACCTCTCTCTGGGCAGCATTAATAATAGATTCTCCCTTCTCTATTAATCCTGCCGGAACCTCCCAGTCAATACAACCTATGACGTAACGATAAGCTTTTACCATGAGTATTTCGTTCTTTTCATTTTCTACAATAGCTGCAACAGCTTCTTTTTCGAAATCAAGAAAATGATGCTCATTAACGATGCGCCCATCCGGGAACTCCACTTTGTCGACGTAGAGATTCACCCAAGGGTTTTCGTAAATAACCGTGCGATCAAGTTTTCGGGGCATCTTATCCATTGATGTTCCTTTTTTTTGAAATAAAATTAATGTAGTCAACGCTAACTATACTAAGAATTTTACAATATTTTCTTTATTTCGCCGAGGGGGGATCTCTGGTATTTCAGCAGGATATCCTAGTGGAGTTATTGAAGAAATATAATGTTCTTTTGGGATTTTTAGCTTTTCTTTAACATCATCCCTATCCATACCTCCAATCCAGCAGGTACCAACCCTGCACATCCAGGCACTCAATATAAAATGATAGGCAGCAATACATCCATCCTCGATAACTCTTCTAGTTTTCATGGGGTCTGTACAGATTGCTACTGCCATAGGCGCATTTGCAAGCGGCTCGCTATGCTCTGCTCTTAAATTTGATAGGAATTTGCAGATATCTCTATTTTTGATAACGACAAAATAATATGATTCGGAATTATTGGATGTAGGCGCATAGCGGCAAAAATCTAAAATCCTCCATAGGACTTCTTCTGGTACTTCTTTATTTGCATAGTCACGGATGCTTCTCCTTGTCATTAATAATTCCGGCCCATCCATAACTCTGCCCATACTAACCCTCCCTGAATTTGAGGTAATAACTTAAAGACATTTGTCGCTTAAGTCAATCAGATTATATTTTTTTATAATTCTCCATTCGGAGGGTTCACCGAATGTCGATACAACAGTCAAATGCTTTGCCATGAAACAATGTTCTAATTCAGTTCCGATATCATCAATTATCTGTTTTTTCAATTCCTCAGAAATATAGCCGTAAAGCAAACTCAGATGAGGCACATACGGTTCAGAAATGTCCCGGGAAAATAGCTGACTGGCTTTATTATGTGCATCAATAAGTGCTTCGTTTTTTTCAACCAGAACAATGATACTTCGGTAGTATTCTTCGAAGTATTCAATTCGATCTAGTCGAATCGTAGTAGATTTTATAATCTCCGCGAGCTGCTGTGCATTGAAAAGCACCTCCGGTTCCGGTTCCATGACATTTCCGAATAATGTAACGTGCGGTTCAAAGTGAGGAACATTGTATTTCAGGCTCAAATGATTAATAAGATTTGAGAATTTGGTATACCTATAACCTTCCGGTTGAAGCCATAACGAATAGCCTGCAAGCTTTACCATGGGGGGATTGTAACAGGTCTCGACTGTTTATCAAGTATTTTTTTTTAGGAAAATTGATTATCTGTTCACACACAAGTATTGGTTTATTTAAAAGAATGTATTACCGGTTTACATTTTCCTGCTTTTAATTCTCTTACAAGATCATCTTCGTTGTTAATATAATTTTCAAATTCCGTAACATATTTCCCAACCATTTGCGCCGAGTGGGAATCGCTTCCCCCAATACCTACAATATTGAGTGACTCCCAAACTTCGTAACCGAACTGGTTCTCTATCTCAACTTGATTGCCATTGTAAACTTCTATTCCATCTACAATAGCGAACCGTTTGCTCAGTTTTTGCAGGTTTGCTCCGAGATCTTTTCCCCCGCGGAAAGGATGTGCCATAATTACGACGCCGCCGTTTCCATGCACTCGCCTTATGACTTCCATCGCACTAAGTTTCCTGGGAAGGTTCTCATAATATCCGATACAAAGGAGGTCACCGATCGATGTAGCTACTTCCTGGGCCCGAAGTATAACGAGATGACTATCTGCCATAGCTTTTAGCTGTCTAATCTCCTTTTCAGTCCACACATAATAGTGTTCGGTTATAATAATGCCGTCCAGTTTCTTCTCTTCTGCTTTTTCGACGAGAACAAGTGAGTCGAGTATGCTGCACGACGAGTATTTGTCAGTATGGTTATGCATGTCGATGATCATTTCATTACCTCTTTACTATCGAGTTAAATAAGCATAATCTTTTTCTTTGCCCAGCATTTTAAGCGCTTTTCTAACGAGAACCCTGTTGTCTTCGAACTGTGGCTGCAAGAGGGCCCTTTGTAGCAACCTCTCTTCACTTTTTGGAACATAGACAGGCTTTCCGGTCATCGGATTAATGCCGGTATAGTACATGCAGGATGAGAGTGTCATAGGTATCGGAGTATAGTTCTGTACTTGCTCCACTCTCATTTTATTTTTTTTCAGGTACATTGCCAGCATATACATATCAGTTAATGATGATCCTGGGTGGGAGGCAATAAAATATGGAATAATATATTGTTTTTTTCCTACGTCGGAACTAATCTTGTCGAACAGAGAAAAGAATTTTTCGTAGATTGAAAATTCAGGTTTATTCATTGCGTTAAGCACACTGGGAGACATATGTTCCGGTGCAATACTGAGCTGACCGGATACATGGTTCGCAACGAGCTCGTGCATGTATTCAGGACACTTAAGGGCCAGATCAACGCGAACACCTGAGTTAACGAATACTTTTTTTATCCCTTTAATTGAACTGGCTTGACGTAATAACTGCAATTGCTTTTGGAAATCTACTTTTAGATTATTACACTTATTAGGAACAAGGCAGCTTACTCTCATACAACCTTCATCTTTTTCGCATTTGCTAGCGTACATGTTCGCTGACGGTCCGCCAATATCAAGGATATATCCTTTAAAATCCTTCTGTGGAATAATAATATCTTTTATCTCTTTAAGCATTGACTCAATTGAACGGCTGTTAATGTATTTCCCTTGATGCAAATTGAGAGTACAGAACGAACATCCGCCATAACAACCCCGGTGAGAGACGACCGAATGTTTAACGAAGCTAAAAGCCGGGATGGGCTTCTGGTACTTTGGGTGGGCTTCCCGGGTGAAGGGCAGCATATAGACTGAGTTGAGTTCATCATTATTGATAACACCCGGAGTTTCAGTAATAACATATTTTTTCTGGCAAGCCTGAACAATAGTCCTTGGCTTTTTTTTGACTGATTCCGTATAATATTCTTTCACTGATTGGGAGTACTTAACTTTGTCCTCGGATACTTCTTCAAATGATGGCAGGATAATATGATCGTCCGCTGGGAGAGAATCGGAAATGTATGCGGTATTTTTTATTCCTTTAAGTGAATCTCCATTTTGAATATTTTTTGCTATCTGGGCAATCGCCTTTTCTCCCATGCCATAGACCAGAACTTCTGCCCGGGTATCGAAGAGGATTGATCTTCTAATTTTGTTATCCCAGTAATCATAGTATGCAAGCCTTCGCAGACTTGCTTCGATACCACCGATAACGATAGGCGTATCTGAAAACAACTTTCTCACGATATTGGAATAGACGATGACAGCTCTATCCGGGCGATTTCCAGATATACCGCCTTCAGAATATTCATCTTTTCTGCGGTGTTTTTTCTCCGGGCTATAATTAGCTATCATGGAGTCAAGATTACCCGCGGTTATGCCAAAAAAAAGGTTCGGCGTTCCCATAGACAGGAAATCTTCATCCCGTTTCCAATCCGGCTGGGCAATTATTCCAACCGTGAACCCCTGGCTTTCAAGATATCTTCCGATGATAGCCGCGCCAAATGACGGATGATCAACATAAGCATCTCCTGTAATGATGACAACATCGATGCTCGACCAGCCTTTTTGCTTCATTTCGGTTTTGTTTGTAGGGAGAAAGTTGAATGACATAGAATACCTTGATCTGACGTTGAATTTAAACAGACATAATTATACTCATTTATCTCATCGAATCAAGCATGGGTTTAAGTTTTACCTATTGGTTAATTAAGTTACACAAACAAGTTCAGGTTTGACTTTTCTGCTGCTTCCAAATACATTGCAACTCCACCAATTTGAACACCATCAAGCAGTTCTTCCTTATTGACACCCATAACATCTAAGGACATCTGGCACGCAACAAGGTCTACTCCACTTTTGATTGCGGTATCGATCATCTGTTCAATAGAATCAACTTTTTTGAAGTTCATTCTTAAACGCATCATAAATGTTCCCAGCCCGAGCATATTCATTTTTGATAATTTTAATCCAAGACTGCTGGTCGGCATCATCATCCCGAATAATTTTCCCATAAGATCTTTGTTCGTCTTTGGCTTTTGGAGTTTTTTTATTACATTAAGTCCCCAGAAAGTAAAGAACATTGTGACTTTTTTTCCCATTGATGCAGCTCCATTGGCAATAACAAATGCTGCCAGAGCTTTGTCGAGATCGTCACTAAAGACAATTATTGTCTTTCTGTCTTTTTTTACATCTATGTCGGTCATAGAATGGGTTACTCCTTGTGTCGACTTTTCGATTATTGCAATGATTTTGGTTGACTGCTGTTCGAGCGAGATTAGTTTATTTCCTGTCACATTACACCAGGATGCAACATCATTTGCAAAGCCTTTATCGCTGACAATAATCTTTAGTTGTTCATTCTCCTTTATTCGGTCCATCTCGCTTTTTAGCCTGATGATCGGACCGGGACATTGGATTCCGGTTGCATCTACGATTGTAATCGTACCATTAGCTATTTGCATTTTCTCATTCGGGTCCGTTTGATAAATAGTATCATCCTTTCCAATATATACCTTCGAAGTATCTTCATTGCTATGCTTTTTGGTAGCCGCACTATAGGTCTTGTATCCGCCTGAAAGATTGTATGCTTCCTTGAACCCGTTTTGGTCGAGAATCCGGGAAGCCAGGTAGCCTCGCAGTCCTACAGCGCAGTAAATTACGATTTTTTTTGTTTTTGAGATTTTATCAAGATTATTTCTTATTGTATCGAGAGGTATGTTAACAGATCCATCGATATTTCCAATAGAGTATTCCTCTGGAGTCCTGACATCAAGGAGAAAAATGTCATCGGATTTTAGTGAAATAAGTTCTTCCCAATGAATAACTTTTGTAGCAGAAGTCAGTATATTTTCTGCTACGAACCCGGCAATATTAACCGGATCTTTTGCCGATGAATAAGGAGGCGCGTAAGCATGTTCTATTTCCTCAAGGTCATAGATCGTTCCCTTATTCTTTATGATCGTCGAAAGAAGATCTATTCGTTTATCAACCCCTTCTTGTCCGATAACTTGTGCTCCTAATAATTGCCCGTCATTTTTTGCAAAGATAATTTTAATTGTCAGAGGTGTTGAATCAGGATAATAGCCAGCATGGGAAGCTCCGTGAGTAATTGATGCGTAATATTGGACTCCGTATTTCTTTGCGATTTTTTCCGATATTCCTGCTGTTGCAACACTGAGATCAAATACTTTGGCAATTGCAGTTGAAATCGACCCGGCATATTTCTTTTTATTGCCTCCTACTATATTGTCAGCAGCAATCCTACCCTGTTTATTAGCAGGTCCTGCAAGGTACGTTGGCATTTTTATATTTATTATAGGATTAAGGAATTCAATAGCATCGCCTACTGCATAGATATCAGGATCAGAAGTCTGTAGAAATTCATTTACTTCTATGCCGCCAAAAGCCCCGACTTTTAGCCCGGCTTTCGATGCCAATGCGCTGTCAGGTTTAATTCCTAATGATAGAATAACCATATCACAACGAATCTCTTTGCCGCTGCTGAGTTGAATAACAATAGTATTTCCTTCTCTCGCAAATGATCTAAGACTATCCTTGAGATGAAGTGTGATGTTTTTTGAACGTAGATGTTGGTGTACTTGTGCGGCCATTTCGAAGTCAAGCATGTTCATGACCTGTTCGGCCATTTCTACGATCGTCACCTCGATACCTTTGTGGCGAAGATTCTCTGCCATCTCAAGCCCTATGAATCCGGCACCGACAATAACCGCTTTAGTGGGGTGACCTTGGGCCATATATTGCTTGATCCGGTCAGTGTCTTCTACACTTCGCAACGTAAAAACACCCTGTTCATCTATCCCTGGAATAGGCGGTTTGATTGCCGTTGCTCCCGGAGAAAATACTAGTTTATCGTAGCTTTCTTCATAGACTTCGCCGGAATCTGCTTTTTTAATCTTGATCGTTTTATTACTCCGTACTATATCTATTGCCTCCGATTTGACTCGAACATCAATATTGAAACGCTGATTGAAACTTGCAGGAGTTTGGACAAACAGCTTGTCCCTTTCTGCTATTACGCCACCAACATAGTAGGGAAAACCGCAATTAGCATAGGAGATATTTTCGCCTCTTTCTATCAGGAGAATCTCTGCTTTTTCGTCGAGTCTTCTTAGTCGTGCCGCCGTCGTAGCACCGCCGGCAACGCCGCCGATAATTATATATTTTGACATAGCTATACCTCGCTTATAAAATTTAATTCGGAAAAATCCATATTAACGTTTTTTATCATATCCATTTTTGTTTTGCCCGACAGGCTTAATTCAAAGATCATTTTTCGCTTATCATTTTCATCAACCAACCTGATAATAAGCTCTTTTTTTTCAAGAGAGCCAAGTATTCGTGAAATCCTGGATGGAGAAATTCCTATTTCGCCGGCTATCTCTCCGGCATTTCTTTCGCCATTAAATACGCAGCATAAAGCTAAACATTCGTTTATCGTAAGGTGGACTTCTTGTTTGAGTTTTTGTTCACAGGAATATATCGCTTTAAAAACACTTTTTAGTTTACAGAGAGGTTTCATGATTCCTCCAGGGATAGTTTGCTATTATATATAATTGCTAATAGCATCTATTTTACAAGAGTACTCTTTTTCTGTCAAATCCGGCAGTTTAGACTTTTACATAACAGACAGATTACATGCTGGGCGCACAAAAAAAGACTGCCGCAATTTGTACGGCAGTCTTCTAAGATAGTATCGATATTATATTTCAGAATTAATTAGCTGTAATCGAAAACCCGGTATGAGAAGCTCCATCATCAGCATTAACGTCATCTATGAAATCAATGTCTGAATCCCATTTACCATTGTTATTAACATCAACAATTATCGAGTAATGACCTAATCGCAAATATGCTTTAGGATACACGATGAATTGGGAAGCTCCGTTATAACAGGATGCAGCTAACGGTACCATTTCGACTTGAGGATTACCGTATTGTCCGGAAACGTCGACAAGTGCCGGACGATCTGCTGCTATATCCAAGTGGTTGTCCACATAAACAACCGCATTGGAAGTTACAACATAGATATTAACCCACTTACCAGAATATGGAGCCATAAATCCGGCATCTTCATCGCTGCCATAATCATTCCAATGATAGCTTTTTTTAACATATGGATTAAAAATAGCTTTTATTCCTTTGTACCAGTCAGCCCAATCGCCGTCAGCCCAGTATGGACCAACAAGGTCACTGCCATCTTGCCTGAACGTATCAACATATCCATAGTAACCGTTATTGTCATAAAAGCCTTTTGAGGCGACCTGAATACGTACGATGGTTGTTTCTTCCACTAATTGTTGAATAGTAAACCCGACATTGGACTTGCCATCGAGTATGTCTATCGTATCATCATAAACACCATTTTTATTGACATCCACAAAAACATCAAAATTATTGCCATAACTTGCTATTGCTGCAGCAAACTCGGTTTTATTTAATATTTTTGTAAATATGCTTCCTGTCACAGAAACGCTTACCGTGTTATGAGAAACGACTTCAAATGATCCTGTATTATCCGCATCTTTGATGTCTTTATCTTTTATAATATATATATTCACGGTACCATTATAGAGACCATTTGGAAGATTTTCTGACCAAAGATACACATCATTGCTTAAGTTAGGATGTGACGGATCGTAATCAAATGAATCTGAAATGCAATAGTCATTATTTCCTGTAGAAATAGCTGCAGCTGCTATTGGCAACTTACCCTCGCCTTCTTTTGTATCAAAAATTGTAAATGGTATCGTCACATCGGTTTCAGGCCCGAGAATAGTTGCGGTATATGACCTGAGAAGTGCATTAACGTTGATTTTTCCTTGTTCGGCTCCACGGTTGTTTAAACCGGCTTGGTACCAAATTGGCACAGGAGCGATATTTCCATGCTCATCAGTGCTGTATCTCACTTTGCTGATAATACTGTTTGCAGAATCCTTGATAGTAACGGTGTAAAGTTGATTTGACTTCAAGTTACTCATTTTGATCATAACCGTATCAAGTACTTTGACTTTATCAGTCGGTATTCGGTCTGAGTTCAGAATTTGAATTGCTGTTTTGTCAATCGCTCTTTCGGTACAACCAAAAAGAGAAAGGCATATAGCTAATAGCGATATAATTACGATGAATTTTTTCATTGAATGAGTTCTCCTTTATTAGTGAAATTTTATGGATAGCACTGCTTGCGCTGATGTTTTCGGATCTTTTTTATTGTTCTCATTATTAAGATCAAGCTGATTGACATTGATGGATAAAATGTCAAAGAGCTTAACACCAGCTGAAGCATTAACCATTCCATCTTCGCCTTCTTGGTTTGCTCCTACATATTCTCCGCAGAGGTTAATAAAATCAAATAATGTAATGGTAGCTCCTCCAAAAAAGAAAGGATCACCTTGGTTATCTCCCATAAATCCGTTCTCTAAACCTGCATGGAGACCAATCCTGGCTGCAAACAGATCAAACATTATACTGGTTACGGCAAAAGCATTCATGAATGTATTGTACTTATCAAGATCGCTTTCATTAGTTAACGACGTTGCCGTTAATCCAACAGCTATCCTAGGAACCACATCTCCCCAATCCAGCAGCTTTATTTTTAGGTAAAGATTGGCACCCTCTATGTCTGTTCGTGAATAATCATCACTAAATACAAGCGCTTTTTTGGAATACCCGATCTCAACATCATCTGAGGTGCCAAGTAAAATTCCTGCGTTTGTATAGTATACTTTTGTATCTGAAATTTTCCCTGCTTCCAGACTACTTAGTCCTGCGGCTATTTTTCCTTTTCCTATAGTAGTTGCAATAGGTACCGTTAATAGCCCATTCTGGTTCGGAATAAAAATCATGCTATTGTATTTTTTGAATAGATTCCAATCCAGGCTCGATGTTGTACTATAACCACCATTTTCTGCAAATGATATACTTATCCAGGTACTGATTAATATTAAAACTAATAATATTCCCTTAGTTTTTTTCATATATTCCTCCTTGCTATTGCGTTAATATAAATCTGAGGTAAGACACACAGACATGAGATTAATGACATTTTATCGTATTTATATAAAAAAGTAAATTAATATTGTAAATACAAGAAATCCTGAGCTGGGCTTATCCCAGATGAATACCCATTAAACTTTGTAAGGTCAGGAACAGAAGCCAATCTACTTATGGCTTTAGAACTCAGATTCTCTACAAGAATCTTTGCAGACATCAAAAGCCCCGGAAAAATCCAGGGCTTTCAATCAAATAAAAGAATACTTTAGTCGTTTATTAAAAAAACTTCATTACTTCCAGCTTCCCGGAATTATCATTATTTATATATGATACATAGGGAACCCCCCTATATATATATAGGGAGGGAGCGCCGCCGAACCCACTTGAAAAACCTGGATTTCCTATTGTATTCCAATGATTACCATCGTATTTTGCTAAGGTTATTTTACTTCCGAAAACTTCATCTTGATATGCAACATAAGGAATTCCGTTATAAACAGACAATGAAGTATTGGAGGCATGCGCAAGCGAAAATCCTGGCGTACCGACATTAACCCAATTTATACCATCATACTTCATGACAGTAGCTTTGCCGGTATTGCCAAAATCCTGATACGCGACGTAGGGTACTCCATCATCAACGCAAAGAGACGTATAAAACGCTGCTCCCGAAGAAAATCCTTTTGCACCGATAGCCACCCAATTATTACCATCGTATTTCATCACAGTAGCTTTTTGGCTGCCACCCCAATCTGAGTAAACAACGTACGGACAGCCCTTATCAAGACACATCGAGAGATATGATACAGCGCCATCCGAAAATCCTGCATTACCGACACTTAACCATTTTTCTCCATCATATTTCATTACAGTTGCTTTACCGCCGCTACCGATATCCCGAAAAGAAATATAGGGAATTCCATTATTAACTACGATCGTCGTATCAAAAACCTCACCGGATGAAAAGCCAGGATTCCCAACCGTTACCCAGTTACTCCTGTCATATTTCATTACTGTTGCTTTATTAAAATTAGCTGAGTCTTTAAACGCTACAAAGGGAGTTCCATTATATACGCTAAGCGAAGTATAATTAACTGAACTTTGAGTAAACCCTGGTTCACCGATAGGCTCCCAGGCAGTCCCGTCATATTTCGTTACCGTAGCCTTGCCTCCTTCAGAATAATCCTTGTACACCATATAAAGCATTCCATTATCTATACGCAAATTATTGTAATCGGCCTTTCCGGCTGAGAGCCCTCGCTCTCCGACGTTGAACCATCCCAACTTTTCATCTCTGACGAAATCAAAAACTATCGTCCCAGTATATTGCTGTTTAAACGCATTCGAGAAATCTCCTCTCAACTTTATTACGTATACTTGGCTTATCCCCTGCATAAATGTAGCATCCCATACTTTGATGCTCATGTTAGAGCTAGAAAGTGACTTGAATGGCTGATCATCGGCGATCTTCATCTCAATAGGTATTACATTCTGGGTAATCTTTTGACCTGCTAGCCCATCGCTACCTAGCATATATGCCCTCAATTTTAACAAGTTAGGCTTAGCAGTGTCCTTGTAAACAATGTTTAGAGTAATACAACCATCTGCTTCTACTTTTCCCAAACGATTTACCTGAAAAAATATATTACTGGTGACATCGAATGTCATATATTCTGAGACAGCTGATTCAATTTTAACTGATTGCGCTGACATCAGAATTTTTTCTGCCGGTAGCGAGCTTAGTTCTGTATTCATTTGTCCTAAAGAAATAGATATTTTACTTGTAGCTGCAACTGTCTCGTTAGTATAAGATTGGGTTTGCGCCGATAAAGGTGTCGTATTTATATCCATATGCTGTTTGGTTAACTGTCCACACCCGATAAGCGCTACAATTATTATACATAAAACCAACACTATTATTTTTCTATACATTAAATATTCCCCCCTGTTCCTAGTATTTCCTCAAAGCACTTTATTATCACATTATATTATAATTTTCAAATGTTATTTTAAATAAACCTAAAAGTATAAATAATAGATTTGCCGAGGTTAATAGATTATTATCACTGCAAGGAAATATTTGGTTATAATTAGATGAATTCGATGATTAACAGTGTTACTAATAGTTAACAGTGAGGGTTTGGCGTTAAAAATTACTTCTTGTCATAAAGGTTAGCTGGATTTTGAGATCCGTATACCAGCAATGATCCATACAGAGACCAAATCAAAGAAAAGAGCTCTCAACGATTAAAACGAGTCCTAAATCCACATTTTTGACATAATGGCTCAACAGCTTGCCTTTTTGAAAAACCCTCGTATAGTTTTTGAGCCCGTTGCCCGGCAATAATTTCATCGAATTCCTGTTCTAAAATGTTACCAAGCTTTATTGTGCCTTCCCCATCGAGACAGCAGGGAACAACAGTGCCGTCTACCAAAAAGCCAACCTGATCTCTAAGTCCATAACAAAAACCTTTATCGCTGATGTCCTCAAGGTTAATATCCGGCCAATCAAATTGGAAAGATTGACTGAGAAAAACATTTTCAGCTAACGGCAAGCTTCTAAAAGGTGTCAGCTTGTCTTCAATTACATAATCAATGCCAAACTCGTATTGCAATCTATTTAGAATATGTCGATTGTTTTCGTTTTTCCCCGCATCTGAAAGATTCCATAACTTCAAACAGATAGATATTTTATTATCTTTTCGCGCTAGAGTAATAAACTCAAATATTTTGCTAAGGTAGGGGTCTATTGAATACTGATTATTATTTGCCTCGAAACTGTGCAATGAAAAATTAACCTGTCTCAAAGCAGGTTCAAAGACGATTGATTCAGCAATAGAATCTATCAAAATCCCGTTAGTGTTCAAATTAACCGGATATCCATATTTATGAGCTAAATTAAGAAAAGTGCTAAGCTCCGGGTGTAAAAGAGGCTCTCCCATTACATGAAAATAGAGATGAGTAGGCCTTCCTTTTATCTGATACAAAATTCTTTCAAATAAATCTCGGTCCATAAATTTAGGTTTACGATTGGTTTTAGGACAAAAATCACAAGACAGATTGCAAACATTGGTTATTTCAATATAAATCTTCTTAAATTTTTTCATGTTTTTTTTCTTCCATTGCTTCTTCCTGTGATTTCCTTCAAACTATCTGTGAGCTTTCACCGGCTAGAAAGCGCCCATGCTGGGCGCACAAGAAAAGGGATTCAACAAATATTGAATCCCTTTTCCTGTTGATATAAGGCTGCTTAAAATTCATTAAAACTTAATATACTCTTTAGTCGCAAAATTAGCAGCCATGGTCCAAGGCGTTGCAACGCAGTTTTTTATATAGAATACCGCCAAGGTTTCATAGCTGGCTGCATTTGATTCGATCATCTTCTGCAGAAACTCCCTTTTGCTGACAATCTCTTTCTTAAAATCCATATCTTTGATTTCCTGAGCAACACCACTTACGCGTATCTGAATACCCTGCTGAAAATCGTTGAAGCACGTTTCCACGTTTGGATTTGCCATTACCTGGCGATAAAGATCCTTCATCGTTCCGGTGTGAAAAACTATCCCATCATCATCCGCTTTGTAGAAAAAAATCCCTCGAACATGTGGTTTCCCATCCTCAACCGTGGCTAAATGACCACCTAAATGCGCATTTATAAAATCAATGACTTCTGCCTTATTCATAAGTCTCTCCTTTATATATAATTTATACTCAAATAAACAATAATTGTTTAAAAACAAAAGGATTCAAATTTCTTTGAATCCTTTTAAATTATTATTGGTGGGCCCAGTAGGACTTGAACCTACGACCCTTCGATTATGAGTCGAATGCTACTAACCAACTGAGCTATGGGCCCGATCAAATTGTTTATGTATTATAATATACTTTCAGACTCTTTTCAATATACTTATTGCTCATTTTATTAATAAACATAAGACAAATATTCAAACAAATAGGATAATTGGAAAAATTATAATAAAAGAGTTTACCATATCCACGTTATCGAGTAGGAGGTAGGTGATTAATTCACCTACCGACCTCTCACACCACCGTACGTACGGTTCCGTATACGGCGGTTCAACAAGAATTAATGTCCTTCT
>QKMY01000002.1 GCA_003242895.1 Candidatus Margulisiibacteriota bacterium | reverse complement strand
ATATTTTCTCACCAATTAGGAGATCCTTGTTTGCCTCTATTTTTCAATATCACTACAATGTTTTTTTGAGTTGCTATAGTTCTCTGTTTAGGAGTTGGGGTATTCCACCCCAAGATTATTCCATCCCAACTCCTAAATAGGAAAGGATAATTACAACTTGCGAAAGTTGTAAATTATCATAGTTACCAATTGGAGGGCTTAATGAAAAAGTTCTTGCCGCTTATCAGTTTGTTATACATAAAGTTATTCCAAAATTTTTTTATATACTAAAGTATATCGCCACCAGTAGCTATTACTGAAGAATTATCCTTAAGCACATTTACGGAAAAGTTATAAGCACTTTCAATTCTGACAAAAAACTTGCCAGAATAACCATAATCCAGTAAAATACGATTGTTGATATTCAAATTTGGATATCAATCAGCCAGTGCGGAGGGGTACCCAAGAGGCTGAAGGGGCGGGTTTGCTAAACCTGTAGTGGTGTCAAAGCCAGCGAGAGTTCGAATCTCTCCTCCTCCGCCAAATTTAGACTGCCTTCACAGTAATTAGCGCATAGGTCGCTTTTTCGGCTCTACTCCGAAGATGGGGGAATCCAGATATTAACGACATAGTATTTTAACCCACAATCTGTAATTTTCAAAGTTTCTAAAACCGTAAGCCCTTCTT
>QKMY01000001.1 GCA_003242895.1 Candidatus Margulisiibacteriota bacterium | reverse complement strand
AAAAATCAAAACCATCCAGGGTTTAGTAAATTTTTTGGCAAAAATCTGTCCTATACATTCCTATATCTTTGTGTGAATTTTCTATTTAGGAGTTGGGGGTGGAATAATTATTTGCAATTTTCTGATGTATTTAACGATAAAGCAATGTTGGTTTGAAAGAATCCAACGAAGAAAACTTAACAAATATTTCAAGGAGGATACTAATGAGTCGCGTTTTATTTACTAAGCATATTGGAGGGTTTATAACAGAGTTACGGTCAAAAGAACTGGATTTGACCAGAGAGCTTATTCTTAATGCACAACAAATAGGACTACTATTACAAGATCATAAGGCATCTGCATGTGTTGGCGGTAAAAACGAAAATTGCGCGATTCTTACTAATATCCCTGGAGTTAACACTGCGAAGTTCAGAGCAGTAACGGCAACAGCTTACAACCTGCATCTTGATACCAGTATGGTAAACCAGGTTAAGCTCGATGCATTCATTAATGACGCAATCCTAGAATATAATATCGGGAGCAAAGAACAGCCATCCTTTATTCGTGACAAGGGTCTTGAGTACAGACAGGCAAATAATGAAAAGAACGAAGTACTTAACATTGCTCTACGGCAATATATTAATAACAGGATTGAAGCAACAAAACAGATTATTGTAGAGGAAAATATTGATCAAAACGAAAGATATAAGGCACTTCAGGCATTATCAATCGCATCTCAGATTGCTATAATGTCAGTTGATATGCCAGCCAATCTCAAAGCAGATATAGCAACAGCGTATGAAGATGTGTGCGACGAAGTAGGCAAGAAAGATCTGGAAGTAGCTGTCAGGAGTTCCGCCGTCGGCGAAGATAGTGCTGATGCAGCGTTTGCAGGCGCACAGGACACATATCTTAACATTAAAGGATCAGACACCGTCGTGCTCCACGTACAAAGAGATTTCGCGTCAGGATTTAACATCCGTTCCCTTGAATATCGCCTCAGCCAAATAGATGAAGCCATCAATAGCGGCACACCACGGGAACAGGCACTTAAAAGCTTTGATTTTAACAATATAGCTGTCAGCGTTGTTATACAACAGATGATCAAATCGCAAATAGCCGGTACCGCATTCAGCATTGACCCTTCATCCGGTATGGATAATGTTGTATCGATCGATGCCAACTTTGGCTATGGTGAAACAGTTGTAGGCGGCATAGTAACTCCAGACAACTTCCTTGTGACCAAAGATGGTAAACTGATTGTAAAGACCCTTGGACCGAAGGATGTCATGATGGTTAACAAAGAAACCGGCACAGGAACAATGGAAATCAAGACCCCGGCTGAGAAGGTATTTGCATGGACACTAAGTGATGATCAAGTCCGCGCTATTGCTGATATGGTCAAAAGAGTCGAGAGTCACTATGGCATATATATGGATACAGAGTTTGCGATAGATGATACGGGATTGTATCTTGTACAAGCCAGACCTGAAACCAAGCATAGCAAACAGGCAAAAGAGAATCCAGGCGTTATTCCGATGAAAACAAAAGAAGTAGCAGAGAAGGATTTTACTGAAGCGGTTAAAGTCGGCAAGGTACTGCTGAAAGGTGATGGTGCTTCAAAAGGTGCTGCTACAGGAAAAGTTGTATTTGTTGACAAGATCACTCCAGAAGTATTTACGAGATTCAAAAAAGGTGACATCCTTGTAGCAGAGAGAACGGATCCGGACTTCCTTCCATTGTTTAAGTTAGCCGGTGCTGTTGTTGCTAACGTCGGAGGAAGAACATCGCATGCGGCTATTACCTCTCGAGAACTTAGTATCCCGGCTGTTATTGGAGTAAATAACATCGAAGCGTTAAAAGCTATGAATGGAAAAATCATAACAGTTGACGGTACTCGTGGTTCTATTATTGAGGGAGAACTCGATCTGGTCGAAGCCGGAAAAGATATCGATACCCTCAGAATTAAAGAGCAATATCCTACGAAAACAGCAGTTGGATTAATACTGGCTGACGTTGATGCGGCAAAAGAACTCAATTCATTAAAAAACATACCCGACTTTAAGGTTGGTCTGCTCAGGGCAGAATTTGTGTTAGGTGCAATTGGTGTCCATTATAAAGCTCTTAAAGCATATGATGCGGGCGTTTTCAACAGGATCGTTACGCTTGCAGAGACAGGCGAGCTTGAGAAGACTCTCGCTGAAATAAGCCAGAAAAAAGACACTATAGCCAATATCAGTTCAACAGGAATACATGACGTAGAGCTAATAAGCGAAGAAGAAGGTTTACTATACGACATGGTGACAATAGGTCTTGATAAGTTCCAATCACGTAATGAGCTGCTTGAGAATGTTAAGGAAATAAAATCGTCAATCGAAGATAAACTTAAGATTAGCGGGTATAAAAGTGGCAAAGAATTCTACGTAGAGATGTTGTCCCAGAGGGTTGCTTTGTTTGCCAGGTCTTTTGAAGGAAAAGATGTCATTTACAGAACAACAGATTATAAGAGCAATGAGTATGAAGGGTTAACAGGCGGCGTACTTTTCGAAGGAAAAGAAGACAACCCCATGATAGGATACAGAGGAGTTTCCCGTGGAATTGACACATGGGAGATTGAAGCCTTTAAAAAAGCACGAACTACTTATGGCGCTACAAACCTTCATATAATGCTACCTTTTGTCAGAAAAGAAAGTGAGATAGCCGCAACATCAACAGAGCTCAGGACACAGCTTTCAAGTAATGCGGGAAAGGGCCTGAAGATATTCGTTATGGCTGAAGTTCCATCAGTTGCCCGCAATCCTCATGCCTACTTGCGCTATGTTGATGGTTTCTCAATAGGCAGCAACGATCTTACACAGGGTTACTTAATGACAGATCGTGATTCGGCAAGGCTTCAAGGAACTTACGATGAAGAAGATCCTGCCCTTGTTGAAGCAACGCTGGCTATTATTTTTTCTGCTATTAAAGAAGGAAAAGAAGTCGGCTATTGCGGAATGGGCGTCTCGAACAGTCCGCTAATTGCAGGTATGGTATCAATAGCCGGGATCACATCAGCTAGTGCGACACCGGATGTATATGTAAAAGTAAAAGAGATAATACATGGGATTGAGCAACAAGGTGTTTCGGTCGAAAAGCTTGGCGAATGGATACAAAAATATACTGAACAAAAAATGGTAAATGCACTTGATGAACTTGATAAAACAGGTCTCTATACTTTTGGTACAAATTTCAGTAAAGGTTTTTCTCCGAAAGAGGCGTACAATTGGGTGAGTTCAGCATATCGAATAGCTTCAGAGCAAACTTATAATATAGATGAAGAGAAATCATTACGAGGTAAACTATCCCAAAAGTTACTGCTTAAAGTAATGGAGCCCATTATTAAGGCAAACCAGCATTACTCTGAAATAGTTAATAAAGCCCTTAATACAGCCGGGTTTGCCAGCGCTCAGGAGTATTCCATGATGCTGGAAAACAGAAGAAATCTCGAAGAAAAAATTGAGCAAATAATGCTTTTGATTAGCAAAAAGCCGGAATTCGATCACTCGACTACATTCAGAAACAAAATAAGCTACTTGTATAGTAGAATCAAGACAATCGATTCTCATGACCAGAGAATAAAGAAACAGGCAGAAGAAGTAAAAAAAGCCAGCGGATCTGCCGATTACCAGTCAAAACAAGCAGAGCTTGAAAGGCTTCAGGGCATCAAGCAACAGCTTATTGGGTTGAAACACAACATTTTGTATTGGGCTGAAAAATATGATATAAAATAATAGCTGGAAGAAGGGAGAATTGAGTATGGAAAGAAAAGCTTATTGTAAATCATGTGACAATGTTGTATGCATGGAGGCGGAGGAACTTAAACAGACAAATACAGGAAAACTATACTATCAAGGTAATTGTAATATATGTAACGAAGTTCTATATTCTTTACCGTTGGAAGATACAGAAATAGAATAACACCCATAATTATCAGCTGAGCTGTTCGGTTATGCCGGACAGTTCGGCTCACTGCATTAACATCCTCGGAGTTCAGGATACCTCAGTTAAAAATGGTTCAACCATTATTCATATTCTTTGGAATGGCTTACTGATTCTAGATTAACTTGTTTGGCATCTGAGTAAAGGCAGTGGCAAGCACTTCATCAAGCATTTTAGCTTTAACAAATTTCATTTTTCTTCGGATATATTTAGGGATATCTGCAAGATTCGGCTCATTATCAGCTGGAATAATGACAATATGTATACCCGCCTGAAAAGCGGCAAGAACTTTTTCCTTAAGCCCTCCAATCGGTAATACTTTCCCTCGAAGCGTAATCTCTCCCGTCATCGCCACATCTTTGCGAACTGGTATACCGCTTAGAGATGAAGCGAGCGCACAAGCAATAGTAATGCCTGCTGATGGTCCATCTTTTGGTACTGCTCCTTCAGGGATATGTATATGTATATCACGTTTACGGTGAAAGTCATCATCTATTCCTAACCGATGAGTACAAGACCTAATATAGGTTAATGCTGCCTGAGCAGACTCCTGCATTACGTCACCCATTTGTCCGGTAAGCATTAACTTACCCCGTCCTTTGACGGACGCTACTTCAATGGGAATAAGACATCCACCAACAGCTGTCCAAGCTAGTCCCGTTGCCACGCCTATCTCATGTTCCTCATTCATCTTATCTCCACGATAGATAACCGGACCCAAAAACTTCTTTACAGTTGCTTTGGTAGTTTCTATCGGAAGCTTATCGTTAGTAATAATATTCTTAGCTGCTTTACGGCAGAATAACGCAATTAATCTTTCCAGGTTCCTAATTCCGGCTTCCCTTGTATAGTATTTAATGATCATGCTTATGCCCTGATCAGTGAATATCAAGTCGTTAAAAGGTATTCCATTTTTCTCAAGCTGCTTAGGAATTAAATGTTTATTGGAGATTATTTTTTTTTCCGCATCGGTATAACCAGAGATAGGGATTACTTCCATACGGTCCAACAGCGGTTTCTCTATCGTATGAGTGGTATTGGCCGTAGCAATAAACATCACGTTAGATAAATCAAAAGGAACTTCGAGATAATGGTCAGAAAAAGTAGAATTCTGTTCGGGATCTAAAATTTCCATCAGTGCTGCAGCCGGGTCACCCCTGAACTCCGTGCCCAGTTTGTCTATCTCGTCAAGTAAAATTACGGGATTTTTCGTTTTTGCCCGATGGATAGCTTGAATTATTCTACCTGGTAATGAGCCAACATAGGTACGACGATGTCCACGTAATTCTGCTTCATCTTTTATTCCGCCAAGAGAGATTCTGCAAAACTTTCTATTCATTGCATTTGCGATAGAATTAGCAATTGATGTTTTACCTACTCCTGGTGGTCCAACGAGGCATAATATTGTACCTTGGATTCTTTTTGTAAGTTTAAATACTGCAAAATATTCTAAAATTCGTTCTTTTACTTTATCAAGACCATAATGTTCGTTATCTAAAATTTCTTTTACTTTATCGATGTCAATATAATCTTCGGTTTTTGTATTCCAAGGAAGCTCTAAGAGCCAATCAAGATATGTCCTAATAACTCCTGATTCGGACGAAACTGTTGGTATTTTATCAAGGCGCGAAATCTCTCTTGTGACTTTTGACTTCGCCTCGGGTGGCAAACTCAGTGTTGTAATCTTTTTCTTGTAATCGTCTACTTCTGAGTATATCTCATCATAATCGCCTAACTCTTCTTTAATAGCCTTAATTTTCTCTTTAAGGTAATATTCCCGTTGAACTTTTTCGATTTGATCCTGGACCTTCACATGCAGTTTTTTCTCTACTTCCAAAAGATCAATTTCACGCAAAAGTATATCGGACAGCTTCCCGAGTCTTTCTGCTACATTGTTTATCTCAAGAATATCTTGCTTTTGATTAACATCAATAACTAAATACGAGGTTATAAGATCAGCTAATCTGCTCGGGTCTTCAATGCTAATAATGGACATAAGAGTTTCAGCAGGTATTTTGTTGTTCAGCTTAACATAATGCTCAAACTGTTCAGAGATGGATTTTATTACGTATTCAGCATTGGTAATATCAGAAACATCCTCGATAATTTCAGCCTTCGCTTTAAAAAAAGAATCAGCTTCCACGAGTTCAGTAATCCTGACCCTGCTGACTCCCTCAGCCAAAACCTTAATAGTTCCGTCAGGAAGTTTCAGCATCTGAACTATTTCTACTAATGTTCCTATGGCATTCAGCTCTTGAGGAGCCGGCTCATTAATATTCTCATTTCTTTGGGAAACCAAGATGACCATACGGTCATTAGAAAGCGACTCTTCAAGAGCTTGAATAGACTTTTGCCTTCCTACGAAAAGAGGAATTATCATTTTAGGAAAAACAACCATATTCCTTAAAGGAATTAATGGTAAAAGTCTATTAATTTTTTTTTTGGCCATAGTTTATCAATTTTTAAGCTATTTTAGTAGTTTCGGTTTCTATACTCTGGATATTACCACCTTTTTTTATAACTGAAACATTTTCTTGAGATTTTCCTTCCAGCTTTAATCTGCCTAATTGATTGATTACCATTTCTTCTGTAATAACAACATGCTCTTTTTTATTAGAGGAAGGAACCTCAAACATGATATCAAGCATGATTGATTCAACAATAGAACGCAAGGCTCTAGCCCCCATTTTCGCAGTCATTGCCCTATGTGCAATCTTTGCAATGGCTTCTTTCGTAAATTCTAGTTTTACATTATCCATATGCAATAATTTTACAAACTGCTTAATAATAGCGTTCTTCGGTTCAGTAAGTATTTTTGTAAGTGCTTCTTCAGTAAGCGCTTCTAATGCAGAAATGACAGGTACACGACCTACCAATTCAGGTATCAAGCCATACTTAATTAAATCTTCCGGTTCGATATACGAAAGAATGTGAAGTTTTTTATCCTGTATCTCCTGAGATGCATTAGGAGAAAAACCTATAGACTTAATATTTACCCTACTTTCAATAACCTTCTCAATGCCATCAAAAGCTCCTCCGGCAATAAAAAGAATGTTGCGAGTATCAATTTGAATATACTCTTGAGTCGGGTGTTTCCGTCCCCCATGGGATGGTACATTCACAACAGTTCCTTCAAGCATCTTGAGTAATGCCTGTTGCACGCCTTCACCACTCACGTCCCTTGTGATTGATGGGTTTTCAGATTTTCTAGTAATTTTGTCTATTTCATCAATAAATACAATCCCTTTGGAAGCTTTCGCAATATTTCCATCAACCGACTGAATTAAACGATATAGCATATTTTCTACGTCTTCGCCAACATAACCTGCTTCCGTTAAAGTAGTGGCATCACTTATTACAATTGGGACATCCAATATTCTAGCCAAAGTCTGCGCAAGAAGGGTTTTTCCGGTGCCAGTAGGACCCAACAACAGGATATTCGACTTCTGTATTTCTATATCATCAACAGTCACATTGTCTGTATAAATGCGCTTATAATGATTATATACTGCCACTGACAGTACTTTTTTAGCTGTATCCTGCCCTATTACATACTTATTAAGCTCCTCAAATATCTCTTTTGGCTTAGGCAGCTTAACACTGCTAAACTCATCAGAGATATTCTCTATCTGAATGTCGTCATCAAGTATATTTTTACATAGAACTACACACTCATCACAGATATAAATACCAGGTCCAGCGATCAATCTATCAACCTCATTTTGGGTCTTACCGCAAAACGAACATCTGGGATTATTGTTTTTTGACATAACTTATCACTTCATCCTTTATTACCGATATGTACGATATTAAAATAGGTGGCAATACTGCCACTTCTAAGAAACTATTTCTTTGTCTCCTCGACGCCAGTAATTACTTCATCAATAAGACCATAAGCTACTGCTTCTGCTGCACTTAGGAAAAAATCTCTGTCCGTATCCTTCTCAATTTTCTTCAATTGCTGCCCAGTATGTTTCACAAGTATGTCGTTTAAGTACTTCTTTATCCGGATTATCTCTTTTGTTTGAATCTCTATATCTGTTGCTTGCCCCTGAGCACCACCTAACGGCTGGTGTATCATAATTCTGGCACTTGGAAGTGCATAGCGTTTTCCTTTAGCTCCTGCGGCTAACAATACCGCGCCCATGCTCGCTGCCTGACCAAGACAAATCGTGGATACTTTTGTCTTTATATATTGCATTGTATCATATATTGCCAATCCTGCAGTAACAATACCACCCGGACTATTAACATACATGTATGCATCTTTTGTAGGATCTTCGGCTTCTAAAAAAAGAAGCTGGGCAACTATTAGATTTGCAATGTCATCATTTATTTCAGATCCAACAAAAATAATTCTTTCTCTGAGAAGTCTAGAATAAATATCGTAAGACCTCTCCCCTCTCCCTGTCTGTTCAATAACCATTGGAATTAATGGCATATCAATACCCCCTTATTTTTTATTGTTTTTTTAAAACTATTTTACTATTTTAGCATTATCCATTAAAAACTTTATCGTTTTTTCATATGTTAAATAATGTTTAATATAATCAAGCTCGTTATCGCTAAGATTTTTCTTCACAATAGCTACATCTGTTTTATAGCTATTAGCAATCTTTTCTATTTCTTTATTGATCTCTTCTTCCGTCGATTCAATCTTTTCAGTCTTGGCTATCACTTCCAGCACCAGATCAGATTTAACATTAAACAATGCGGAATCTCGATATTCAGCCTTCATACTATCAAGACTTTTCCCGGTAAATTTGACATAATTTTCGAGACTTAAACCGCTTCCCCGCAAAGACATATCTACTCTTTTCAATATATTATTAATCTCACGCTGAATAAGTATATCGGGGACGTCTACCGGAGAATCACTAACTATATTCTCAAGCAACTCTTTTCTCATTTTCTCTTCGGCTTCCTTTTTCTTGTTTTCCTTTAGATTAGAGATTAAGTCTTCCTTATAGCTTTCAACAGTTTCTTTGTCAGAAATCTTTTTCACAAATTCAGATGTGAGTTCAGGAACCTTTTTCTCTTTTATTTCTTTAATTGTTACTTCAAAATCTACTTCTTTTCCTGCAGCGATAGTAAACTGATAATCTTCCGGGAAATCGATCGTGAAAGATTTCATTTCATTAATACTCATGCCAACAAGGTTTTCATCAAACTCTTCACTAATCATATTAGAGCCGATCTTAGTTCCACTCGATTCTTTTGTCCACTCAGAAATTAGCTCACCACCGACAGATGCTTTTATACTATAATTCACGATACTATCAGTTTTAACTTGCTCGTCCGTTACTATCCCATACTCAGCATATTTATCAAGGATAGAATCAATCTGCTTCTTGATCTCTGAATCAGAAAGTTCATCATCCACCTTTTGGATCTTCAAACCCTTGTACTTACCAAGCTTTACCTCAGGTTTAACTATAACAGAAAGAGAAAATACTAACGGCTGGTTTTCTTCTGCTTTTATAATATTTAAATCAGTAGGATAATCAATAGGCTCTAGCTTTTTCTGTTCAACAAGAACTGGATATATATTATTAACTACATTAGAAACAGCTTTTTCTAATAACATCCCAGTGCCATAGTGTTTCTCAAAAATATTTCGTGGTACTTTACCTTGCCTAAAACCAGGAACCTTGGATTGCTTTACCAGTTCCTTAAAAGCGCTGTTCATTGCTTCTGATACTTTCTGGTAATCTTCCTCTATTTCGAAAGTTATAATGTTCTTTTCTTTTTTTTCTTTTACGATTTTCACTGTAAGCTCATCTCCTTTATGTTTTTTCCCAGCACTCGATAAATTAAATAGTCAGTACTTCTCAGATTAACTCCAAATCCGAGCTAGAGGGTTTTTCGTACCTAAATTATAACAGATTAAGTATAAAAGAAATCAATAAAAAAAACAAGCAATGGTTGGTCAGCTAACAGGGCCCATTTGTTATCCCAGAATGCCACTATCAGGACTCATACCTATAAATAATAAGTATGCGAGCCAGCTAAGTTTCAAAAGTATATACGACAAACTACTATATTTACAAAAATATTTACAAAAATTGATGGGAATTAAAAAAAACCCTTACGATAAACATATAGAAAGAAAAAAGGGAGACTATCATGGAATACATTTTTGGATTGGCATTAATAGCGTACTCCATTATTTATTATAATTACAGTCCGGCTTTTTTCGGGTTCAAAAATGTTTATGAAAGAAGAGTTTACTTCTTTATCGACGAAATGATCGATTTAAAGAGCTTTTCTAAAGTAGTTGTTTATATCTCCGGCTATAACCTCCCGCAAAATAATTCAAAAGTAAATCTCTTTGTCGGAAAAGAATATCTAGGACCTCGATATCGCGGTCATTATGCAATGTAGGAGTTATTTTATGGTTTCAAAATAGTAAATATTTTCTAAAACCATTAGTAAACAATCAGAGGCAGTTAACTATGGTTAACGCCTAAAAAAGAAGTTGTTACTCACCAATGCAAGTATGAGTATATTTATTTCAACAAGCTTTTGAAATAAATATTCTTAATGCTATTCATTTCTTTTTTTAAATTTCTTGCAATTTTTTAAAATTCCCTACGATAAATTTATATAAAGGAAAAGGGGAGACTATCATGGAATACATTTTTGGACTAGCATTAATCGCATATTCAATTATTTATTACAATTATAGTCCGGCTTTTTTCGGGTTCAAAAATGTTTATGAAAGAAGAGTTTACTTCTTTATCGACGAAATGATCGATTTAAAGAGCTTTTCTAAAGTAGTTGTTTATATCTCCGGCTATAACCTCCCGCAAAATAATTCAAAAGTGAATCTCTTTGTCGGAAAAGAATATCTAGGACCTCGATACCGTGGTCATTATGCAATGTAGGTGATTCGCTAGTATATATTAAAATTAATAGAGCCCGCGCAGTGCGCGGGCTCTATTAATTGTAATTAGTTGGAATCAAAAGCTATATTTAACTTTTCTTAAAATATTTCTCTTTCATATCATCAAAAACGATATAGAGTGCGGGAACGACTATCAGTGTGAGAATTGTACCGGTGGCTAACCCGATAGTAACTGCGGAACCCATTGACCCCCAGAACTCAGTTGTTTGACCTCCAAGATCAATAACCTTTATAAGGCCTGCAAAATTACCTGAAAACAAATTTTCGAAAAAAACCTTAAAATCAAAATTAATTCCGAATGTCATTGGGACGAGACCGAGAATCGTAGTTATCGCTGTGAGGAGCACTGGCCTAAGCCTTGCAGCTCCGGCGTTGATAACAGCTGAATATTTGTCAAAACCCCGTTCTCTTAACTGTTGTATGAAATCAATAAGTACGATTGCATTACAAACAATAACCCCAGCAAGAGAGATGATCCCAATGCCAGTCATAACGATACCAAATGGTTTTTGGAATATAACCAGCCCAAGCAAAATACCAATGAGCGATAAAACAATAGAAAACATAATAATAAATGGCAATAATAAAGAATTAAATTGCGTGACCAATACAATCGCTATCAAGAGGAGCGCAACCACGAATGCTTTAAGCAAATAATTCGCCATTTCCTGGCGGGTCTCGTTCTCACCGACAAAATCTGCCTTATAGCCAGCAGGTAACTGCATTGAACTAAGCTTACCTGATATGGCTTTCATTCTTTCTGCGGCCAAAAACCCTTCTGCCGGAGCTGCCTCTATGGTTATTACCCTATCGGAGTCGAAATGGTTGATGGCATTGATTCCGCCGCGGGTACTAACCGTTGCAAGTTCCCTTAACGGCACTTGCACACCTTGTTTTGCATTGATGATAAGTTGTTCAATACTCCCCATATCTGCCCGTTGATCTTTTTGAAGCTGCAAGGTTATGTCGTACTCTTCACTTCCTTCACGAAATACTGATATTTTACTTCCCTGAATAGCAGTTCTTATCGTTGAGGCGATCATAGCGGTGTTTGCACCTACAATGGATGCTTTGTCACTATCGATGTCGATATTTATTTCCTGACGACCTTTTGAGTAGTCATCTTTAATATCAACTATTCCACCCATAGCATTCATCATATTCTTAATCTTTTTGGTATAGAGAGAAAGAATGGCATAGTCTTCACCCGTGACCTTCACTCCAATTGGTGCGCCAGTTGGAGGTCCCATTGATTCTTTTATAATTTCGATCTCAGCACCAGGTATTTTTTTTATCTTTTCTCTAATCCACGCTATGGTCTTTAGGGGACTCTCTGATCTAGCTTCAACTTCCTTGAACTCTACAATGATCCTACCTTTGCTCGAATTGTCTGCACCAATAGCAAAGCCGCCACCCTGAGATCCAACCATCGTTGTAACACGGCTAATATTAGAATGGGTAAAAAGAAAAGTCTCGATTGAACTCATGACGCTATTTGTATAGTCAAGAGTAGACCCTTCAGGAGTAGATATATCAATATATACTTCTTCTGGTGTTACCGAAGGAAAAAATTCGAACCCTGCATTAGCAACTCGAAAAATAATAATCGAGGTAACAAAAGCAAGAACTGAGATAAGTATTGTCGCTTTTTTGTAACGTAACGCCTTGATTAAAACTTTTCTATAAAAAGAAACTATTACAGACTTCTCGACATAAACTTCACTCTCTTCATCTTTTTCAAGTTTACTACCGTGAACGCTCATGAAACAGGCACAAAAAACAGGATTGATAACAAGCGCAACAAAAAGTGAGGAAGCAATGGTGGTGATAACGACTATCGGGATATATTTCATAAACTCGCCCGCGATCCCTGGCATAAAAATGAGCGGGATAAATGCAGCTATCGTCGTTGCGGTAGAGGATATTACCGGCCATGCAACCTCATGAGTTGCAACCTTAGCAGCTTCGACACGGGAATATCCCTCTTGCATATGGCGGTAAATATTTTCAACGATAACGATCGAATCATCTACCAATCTGCCTAGCGCCAATATTAAACTGAAAAGCACAACCATATTAAGGGTGATGCCCATCATCTGTAATACATTGAAGGAAATAAGCATTGATAAGGGAATGGCAGTCGCAACGAACATCGAATTCCTTACACCAAGAAAAAAGAACAATGCCAGGACAACTAGAATAAGTCCAAGTATGATACTATTCTCCAGTTCATTAACCATATCCCTGATCTTAGTGGACTGGTCCGCAAGAATGTCTATTTTTGTCGACGGCGGCAGTGTAAGCTTGGTTTCATCAATAATCTTCTTTATTTTAGCTGCTATCGCTATTAAATTCTCACCGGACCGCTTCTGAATTGAAAGCGATATGCTCGCTTTATTATCCAAGCGGGAATAACTTGTCTTTTCCTTAAAGGTATCATAAACTTTTGCTACATCCCTCAAGTAAATAGGTGCGCCTCCAACAGAATCAATAACAACGTTCTCGATAACCTTCGTGTCCTTTAGCTCACCAGGTATCCTTATTAAATATCTAGACTCTCCAATATCAAGAGTACCGCCGGGGATATTAATGTTTGAGGCTTGAATTGCTTGAGATATCGAGTTAAGTGACAAATTATACTTTTGAAGTTGATGCATATCAGGCAATATCAAAATTTCGCGATTAAGGTCCCCAGCCATTGTTACATCTAAAACCCCTTTAACAGCTTCAATTTTATCCTGCAGGTTATCAGCCAATGATTTAAGCCTTACAAGACCTTCATCCCCTGAAATGTTCAGGACAAGTATAGGAATATTAGAAAAATTAAGCTCGATAACTTGAGGGTCTTCAGCGTCTGCAGGGAGGTCAGGTTTTGCCTGATCAACTTTGTCTTTTACCTTTCTTACAGCATCGCTAATATCAGTACCACTCGCAAACTCAATAGTTACAACCGATACGTTGTCTGCAGAAACTGATTTTATACTTTTAACATTCTCAAGAGCTTTTAATTTCTTCTCGATACGATTCGTAACTAATGTTTCCATATCAGCAGGAGAAACACCGACATAAACAGTCTGGACAATAACATAAGGAATCGTAATATCGGGAGCGGATTCTCTGGGCATCGTAATATAAGCAATTGTGCCGGTTATAGCAATGAGGGCAACCAAGACAAAAACAGTAAGGTAATTCTTTATCGATAAATTAGTTATATACATAAGATTTGTCCTCAATAACTTTTATTGATTCTCCATTTGAAACACTTTTATGCCCTACATAGATAATTTTTTCATTAGCCTCGATGCCGGAAATTACGCCAATATGTTCTTTTTCCGGAGGAGTAACCTTAACTTCCCGAAGTTCAACTTTATTACCTGATGCGATCATTACGCCCTTGAAATTCTCGCCTTCTATTATCAGGTCTTGAGGGACAACCACAACACTATTATACTTGTCTGTTTTGAAATTCACCGAACTCACCATTCCAGCCTTAATCATATGAGAAGGGTTGCTCACCAGGACTTCCACCGGGAAGGTTTTAGATTGAGGAGAAGCAACGTAGCCTATCTTGCTTATAATCCCGCTAAATGTTGATTGACGAAGGCTCGGTATCTCAACATTAACAAGATCTCCAAGTCGAAGATTAGTCATATCCTGCTCAACAACATCAACGATGATCTTAATGGTATCTAGATTAACTATTCTTACAATTGGTTTCCCTACATTAATAAGTTCATTTTCGTCAATAAATTTAGCTGCGATGATTCCTCGAAAAGGAGCATAAATGCTCGTATTCTGCTGTTGTATCATCGATAGCTCCAACCCTGCCTTAGCGGTTTCCAGCTGATTTTTTGCTTGATCGAATTGTTGATCGGAAACAATCTTCTTGTCGTATAACTGTTTTTGCCGTTCATAATTGCTCAGGGCAAATCTATAATTAGCTGATGCAACATCGAGCTGAGCATGCGCCATCTTCTCGTCTACCTTAGCAATAAGCTGCCCTGCAAAAACCGTATCTCCTACGGAAATCCTTAACCACTCCACCTTGCCATTGGTCTCAGAACTTAAGGTAATATCTTTATTTGCATCAGTTTGGGCTGAAACTGTCCGAGTTTGAGTGAACGATCCTTTTTTGGCTGAAAAAACCCGAACTGTTTTATCTTCTGTTTTTATTTCTACGATTTTCTTATCGGCTTTAGTACCGCAACCAAATATTAATAGGGAAATAAATAAAACACTTAATACTTTAGCTATTGATTTCATATGCTCGCTCCTGTTCAGCACGATGTTATTTACATAACAACATATTTTTTAAGAAATTAATAAAATTCCTTGCATTACTATTATATTTTCTACTATTCAACCATTATATTTTATTTACTTCGCCAACAGCTTTATTCAATTTAGCTTTCGCTATTTCGAAATCATATTGGGAGTTAATTAAATTAGTTTGCGCAGTCAATAAAGACGTTTGACTTGTCACCACATCCAAGTTCGTTCCTAACCCATTGACGTATTTTTCACTCGCAATTTTGACATTTTCGCGGGCAAGCTCGAGTTCTTTCTGTGAAACCCCTATTCTGGCAATAGATGAAGTTATACTACTTATTATTGAGCTTAGCTCTAATGTGATCCCGTTAACCAACTGTTTTCGCTGTTCTTGCAATTTTGCTATAGTAGATCGAGTGCTATCAACTTTTGATTGAGCGTCCCCGCCATCATAAAAATTCCATTTCGCAACTAATGCAACAATCCAATCTTTGTCTTTCTCCAAGTCATAGGAATAGTTATCGCTGAGAAGTCCGTAAGTTCCCGAAATAAATACCATCGGTTGTGTAGCACTCGCGATTGCGGAGATCTGAGTGTTATATAGTTTTATCGAATAATCAAGAACCTCCAACTCTTTTCTTTGATTCATTGCCAGTTTCACTAAATCCGGCAGACTTACATTTGCATATTCCCTGTAATTCGTCCCCTTAAAAGGTTGCAAACTGATTGATCTGTCGATTGGAAATCCTAAAACCAGGTTAAATTGCTGACGTGATATTTTTGTTGTACTGTCAGCGATTATGGCTAATTGTTCGATATTTTTAAGTTGTAATTGCAATTTCAGCAAATCAGCTCTTGTTGCTAGACCTGCGGATATAAGGGCTTCAGTTTGGCTTATCAACTGCTCAATTAACTTCTTGTTTTCTAATGCGGACTTTAAAAGTTCATCGGTTTTAAGGACATTAATATAGGCTTCTTTCGTGGTATAAACTACCGAATTCTTTTTGGCTGCCAAGTTATTGTCTGCAAGGTCAACTCCATACTGAGCTGCTTCAAGAGCTGCCCCGACCTGCCCGCTATAAAGGATCTGCTGTGCAGAAAACTTAACGACATATGCATCAGCAGGATCCGAGATACTCTGCTGCGCAGCAGGAGGAAGGAAACTGAGCTGAGCCATCTGCTGCTTTGAATGAACTTTTGAATAATCAGTCTCAATGGTGAGTTTTGGGAAAACAGTAGACCAGGCCGATAATGTTTGCGCTTCAGCCATTTTCTTATCTTCCTGAGCTAAAATAATTTCTGTGTTCTGCTCTAAGGCTATTTCAATACTCTTCTCTAATGTTAAGGTACTATCGGTCGCCGCGTAGAGATGTGAACACAAAACCAAGCTAAATACTAAAAAAATTACATAATTCTTTTTATTGTTTTTCATAATACCATCATTCTATTAATATCCCAGATTATGTTAGTTTGACCTAACAAATGAATTGTAGCATCCCAATTCAAGATCGTCTATCCTAAATTGACAAGCGAAATAGCTATTTATTTATAAACCCAGAGAATTTTTTTCAAACTTCCAGTGATTATATTTTGACGATAATTAATGAATTCTTTATTTGACAAAGATTAACAAAACAGGTCAACTATCCTACCAACTTTTACTCAAAAAAAAAAAAGCAATAAGCACCAAAGTTGATTCTCAGTGAAAACTCAAAAGAATTATCGGAAATTAAACATCTTATCATTTAATTAACATATCTGGAGAAATCCTTCTTCATTTTAATGGTCAGCATAATAACTCTCACTGCTGATAATTTATTGATAAGTAAAATATTTAATGGTAACAACTATTTTGACAAGTTCTCATTGTTGTACTATCATTGAGATAATCAAATTAATGACTAGCAGATTTTTGCAAGATTATAAGGTCCAAACTCACTAAAATTCATATTCGCTTCGTGATTAAAAGTCGTTAAAGATTGAAATCTATATATGGTTTATAAATAGCTAGCTTTAAGTTTATATTATGTACAAAACACAAGACATCCATTGACCGTCTTAAGTGTAATAAAAGGTATAATATTATGAATGTTGCCTTATTTAATGATATCCCTAAATCTATATCAGCCACCTTTCTTGAATTAACAAGAAATAATGGTCAAACTCTTATGGTTAAAGATTATTATGATTTAGCATCAAAAATGACCGAGATAAGTTTTGATGTTATCGTGTTGAACTATAAAGACGA
Organism: Candidatus Margulisiibacteriota bacterium; assembly: GCA_003242895.1. Taxonomy (NCBI): domain Bacteria; kingdom Bacillati; phylum Candidatus Margulisiibacteriota; species Candidatus Margulisiibacteriota bacterium. Next base: position 6,903 of record QKMY01000001.1, on the reverse strand, counting down.
CACGAATGAAATAGAATATTTCATTAATAAAATCAAAATTGATTCGCCTAAGTCACGTATTGTTGTTTACGGTATTTACGATACGAATCTTACTATCAAGTACATGCGACTTGGCGTTGATTTCTGTTTTACTTCAAATATGCCGATAGAACAAATGAAAGAATTTCTGTTCAAATCAATCATCTATAATGCTCCAAATATTAATGACAAAATGCACAAATATTTTTGGTTTGCTGGAGAAAGCAAGGCGATTAAAGAACTAAAAGTCAATCTGAATGATGCTATTGCATCAAATAGGAACATTATTATACGAGGACAATCAGGCACAGGGAAATCAAGCATTTCGAGGATTATACACGAGAGCAGCCGGCAAAAGGACTTGCAGTTTAAACAGATTAATTTGAGCATGTACGATAATGAATACTTAGAAAACCAGTTCTGGATTACCTTCCATAACCTATTTGAGAGCATTGAAAGCGATATTGAAGGTTTAAAAAGCCCTATCGCAGGAACCGTATATATTGAACATTTGGAAGAGCAATCCAGTGATTTCATTATTAGCTTGCTAAACATGATAAGCAGTAATCAGAACAAAATTAATGATTCGACACTACAGGAGATAACGCCACGGATTATACTGCCCTGGAAAGGGCAAAAAGACATATTTAAAGAACATGATATTCTTAATGATAACTTATACATCCTGCGATTACCTTCTTTAGTGGAGCGAAAAGAAGATATCCCATTACTTATACACACCATTATTAAAAAATATGCCGAAAAATACAATAAGGACATAAAGAGTATATCACTTGAAGCTTTTAACCTGTTAATGAATTATGAATGGCCAGGGAATATCCGAGAATTAGAAAGTATTCTTGAATGTGCAGTTTTAACGGCTACCGATCCCTATCTTGACTTAAGTAACATAGGGATCACTATGGATATGTTGTATCAGGTTTCGAAACATAATATTTTAGGTATCTATATGCCGCTTCATGCTTCAATCCAAAAATACCAACAGGCATTAATAAACACCATACTCGAAACCTCTAGAAACGACATAGATAATACGGCTTATTTCCTGGGATTGAATAAAAATGAACTATTTAATAAAATGAGGTTACTAAACATTTCTATAAATCACAATTAAATTTGACGGAAAAAGGGAACATATGAAATATACAGCGCCACGCGGCACTCGAGATATAACATGGCCGGAGATAAGATACTGGCAATACATCGAATTAATTGCCGCAGAAATTTTCAAAAAATATAATTATACTGAGATCAGAACTCCGATAATAGAGCAAACGGAACTGTTTACAAAAGGTATCGGACAGCAAACGGACATCGTTTCCAAGGAAATGTACAATTTCCAAGATAAAGGTGGCAGAAATATAACCCTTCGGCCAGAAGGCACGGCTTCGGTTGTCAGGGCTTGCATTCAAGATAACCTTATAAGTCCTCACGAGATCACTAAGCTCTATTATCTGGGCCCTATGTTCCGCTATGAGCGGCCACAAGCAGGAAGGTACCGACAGTTTCACCAAATTGGGGCAGAAGCGATCGGTTCCCCGAACCCATTAATTGATGCAGAAATGATAATAATCGGGATTCGCCTTTTCGAGCGTTTAGGAATAAGCGGAATAACGGTCCACGTCAATAGCCTTGGCTGCCAAGTATGCAGGCCTGTTATCCAGGAACAATTAAAGTCTTTTATTGAGATCAACTTACCGAACCTCTGCGAAGATTGCCAGGAAAGATTTTATAGAAATCCTATGAGAATAATTGATTGCAAGAATCCAAAATGCCAAAAGTTTTTCTCAGGATTACCTTCCAGCTCCAAAGTATTATGTCAGGAATGCAAGGATCACTTTAATTTTGTTCTTGAATATTTAGAAGCTGCTAAAGTTGATTTCATTGTCGATCCGAATCTGGTAAGAGGACTTGATTACTACACAAAAACCGTTTTCGAGATAAGAAGTGATGCGCTGGGAGCTCAAAACGCCTTATGCGGCGGTGGACGTTATGATAATCTCATAAAAGAATTAGGTGGAAATAATGTTCCTGCGATTGGGTTCGCTTTTGGAGTTGAGCGCACAGTACTTGCCATGATGGAAAAAAACATTAAGTTGCCGGAAATGAACCAACCTAACGTATTTGTTATTGCGCTTGGTCATTTTGCCCAAATAAGAGGATTTATTATCCTACAGTTCTTGAGAGATCATGGCTTAACCGGAGAAATAGAAGTTGAGCAGCGGTCTATCTCCGCACAAATGAAAAGAGCTAACAAATTAAATGTTCGAAAAACAATTATCATCGGTGATGATGAAATAGCAAATGGCTACGTAACAATAAAAAACATGAAAACCGGCGAACAGCAAAAAATCGAATTACAAAACGAAGCTATTTTAGCTGAAATAATAACAGAATAAAGTATGTGTGGGTTATTTCTCAATACGTGCAATTTTTCATTTTTTGAAAGGGGTTAATAATTTTGTATAGGACAAGTTATTGTGGAACACTAAGCAAAGCAGAAATTGGAACGAAAGTAGTTTTATCCGGTTGGGTAAATCGAAGAAGAGATCACGGCGGAGTTATTTTTATTGATCTTCGGGACAGAGAAGGCATAATACAGCTTACAATCGATTCTGAAAAAAATCAGGAAGCCCACTACATTGCAGATAAAATAAGATCTGAGTATGTCATCAAGGTAGAGGGAGAAGTATGTGCTCGAAGCGCAGAAACCGTTAATCCAAAGATGGTGACCGGGGAAATTGAAGTAATGGTCGATGTGATAGAAATACTTAACACCAGCAAAACCCCTGTTATCAGTGTCAGTGACGATTTTGAAATAGATGAAAGCTTAAGATTACGATATCGTTACCTTGATTTGAGAAAAGAAAATGTTAAGAATAATTTTATTATCCGTCATAAATGCGTTAAAGCTGCTAGAGACTATTTTGATACGAAGGGGTTCTTGGAAGTCGAAACACCAATGCTCACAAAAAGCACACCGGAAGGTGCACGAGATTATCTTGTCCCGAGCAGAGTATTTCCCGGAAAGTTTTTTGCACTTCCTCAGTCACCGCAGCTATTCAAGCAACTATTGATGGTTAGCGGATTCGATAAATATTATCAGGTAGTCCGATGCTTCAGAGATGAAGATCTTCGCGCTGACAGACAACCGGAATTCACTCAGATAGACTTGGAGATGTCATTTGTTGAACAGGAAGATGTTATCAGCCTTACCGAAGGATTAATAGTTAAAATGTTTGCTGCAGCTGAAATAGAAGTCAAAGGTCCCTTCCCTAGAATTACCTATGATGAAGCCATCGATAAATATGGTAAAGATGCTCCTGACCTACGGTATGACCTTCATTTAGTTAATATTACCGATATCTGTAAAACCGCAGAATTCAAGGTGTTTAATCAAATAGCCAATAGCGGTGGACAGATTAAGGGTATTCGAGTTCCTGGCGGCTCACAATTATCGAGAAAAGACCTTGATGATCTGACAAAATTTGTCGCCAAATTCGGAGCAAAAGGGCTTGCGTGGATAACGATTAAAGGTGACGATAATAATATCGACAACTACACGTATCAGTCACCTATAGTAAAGTTTTTTACCGATGATCAGGTAAAACAGATTGTGCTTACACTGGATGGAAAACCAGGGGACAGCCTCCTTTTTGTTGCTGATAAGCCGGGAATAGTTGCCGAATCGCTCAGCCGTTTACGAATCGAGCTGGCAAACCGCTTAAATCTCATAAAGCCTAATGACTTTAATTTTGTTTGGGTTGTCGATTTCCCTCTTTTTGATAAAGACACAAAAACCGGAAAACTTAATTCACTCCATCATCCGTTCACAATGGCAGCTTATGAGGACCTTGATAAACTTGAAACTAAACCACTCGAAGTAAAATCAATAGCATATGATATCGTTCTCAATGGTATTGAGCTCGGTGGAGGCAGCATCCGTATCCACGATCGAGCAGTTCAGGAAAAAATATTCAAACTGCTCGCCATCGATGATGCTACAGCTCAACAAAGATTCGGCTTTTTATTAGAAGCACTGGAATTCGGAGCTCCACCGCATGGAGGTCTAGCGATTGGACTTGACAGGTTGATCATGATGATCACAGGAGCTGACTCAATAAGGGATGTAATCGCATTCCCCAAGACGCAGAGTTCCGCCTGTCTCCTGACAGATGCGCCTTCTGATGTTGAGAAAGATCAGCTTGAAGAATTACATATTAATATCAAAAAAATAGATATTTAAGTTTCTTTGATTTATAAGGAGGATTACTAACTATGAAAATGTCAGAATTGTTCATGCCAACATTAAGGGAAGATCCGGTCGAAGCAGAAGTGCTTAGCCACAAGTACATGTTAAGGGGCGGTTTCATCAGAAAACTAGCAGCTGGCATATACAGTTTACTCCCTTTAGGAAATAGAGTTATAAAGAAATTAGAAAACATTGTCAGGGAAGAAATGAACAATGCCGGAGCACAGGAAATTGTCATGCCTTCGGTAATCCCTGCGGAACTATGGAAAGAAAGCGGTCGCTGGGATAAATATGGAAAAGAACTCTTGAGAATAAATGACCGGCATGGACGTGAGTTCTGTTTCGGGCCAACTCATGAAGAAGTTGTTACCAATCTCGTTAAAGGTGAGGTAAGGTCATATAAAGAGTTGCCGCTCAATCTCTATCAAATTCAAACAAAATTCAGGGATGAAGTACGTCCACGATTCGGATTGATGCGAGGGAGAGAGTTCGTCATGAAAGATGCTTATTCTTTTCATGAAAGCCCTGAAGATCTCGATACAACATATAAAAAAATGTACGAGGCCTATTGCAAGATATTCAACCGTTGCGGTCTCCAATATAAAGTTGTTGAAGCGGATACCGGATTAATTGGCGGGAACGAATCACATGAATTCATTGTACTTGCCGAGACAGGTGAGACAGATATTTTGTACTGCAATGAATGTGATTATGCGACAAATATTGATATTGGGAAAGCTTACAATCCAGTTTCGGTGAGCACTGCACCAAGAGAATCCAAGCTAAGAAAAGTTCCGACCCCAAATGTTAAATCAATTGATGAAGTCCGGTTTTATTTCATGGTGAATGCTGATAAGGTTATCAAATCAATTATTTACATGGCTGATAAAAAACCTATTATGGTATTAGTACGAGGTGATCACAGGATAAATGAAGATAAGCTTAAAAAACTTTTTGGCTACACCGAAGTTATTTTAGCAGACGAGGAAGTTGTGCTAAAAGTGACCGGTGCAAAAGTAGGGTTTTCCGGACCAATCGGCCTGAAAGAAAAAATCAAAATAATTGCTGATGAAGCAGTTATGCAAATGAACAAAGCAATTATAGGTGCAAACGAAATTGATACCCACTATCGAGGTGCACTTGTAGGTGAAGACATTGTACCTGATGTAGTTGCTGATATCAGATTCATAGAAGAAGGCGATATTTGCCTTAAATGTAACAAAGGGAAATATGTTAAAACTAAGGGAATAGAAGTAGGTCATATTTTTAAATTAGGAACAAAATATTCAGAAGCTATGAATGCAACCTTTTCTGATAAAAACGGGAAAGACAGGCCGTTTATCATGGGCTGTTACGGTATCGGCATCGGAAGAACAGCAGCTGCAGCTATCGAACAAAACCATGATGATGCAGGAATTAAATGGCCATCGGCAATAGCGCCTTTTGAAGTAGATATAATCATCGTCAATATAAAAGATGAAGAACAAAAGAGAATAGCACAAAATATCTACAACGAATTAAAGGGCCAGAATATTGACACGATCCTTGATGATAGAGACGAACGTGCCGGAGTCAAATTCAAAGATGCAGAACTTGCCGGTTTTCCAATTAACGTCATTGTCGGAAAAAGCATCACACAAGGAACAGTTGAAGTACAATTCAGAAGGGATGCAAAAAAAGAAAACATTGCGATTGATGAAATAGCTCCGCTTCTCAAGGAACTTTTTTAATGGATTTTGCTTCCATTTTGATTACTGTGTTTGTGTTATTTTCTATTTTTGGATCACAACCACAGAGTTCGAAGCAAAAGGTTATAAATGAAAATAAGCAGAACAAGCCCATAATCGAAACTATCGCTTCGCAGCAAAGTACGAGCTGGAATATTATAGAGGATATCGTCTATACACCTCGAAGTAAAAGTAAAACAATTTATGCTGCTGACGACGATTTTCAGGTTATTATGAGTTACATTGTCGGTTACTACAAAAAAGTTCCTTACGATGAAGCTGAACTTATTGCAAAATCAATTGTCAAATACGGGATAGAGTACGATATCGATCCGCGTATTATTGCAGCTTTAATAGCTAGAGAATCGTCATTTAATAGAAATGCTGTATCCATCACAGATGCAAAAGGCCTGGGACAAATTAAAAGCTTCAATTTCAGCACGTTAGAAATAATAGATCCTTTTAATATCGAACAAAATGTAAAAGGTTGCACCAAGCACTTTTTCACCATGCTCAAAAAATGGGAAGGAAAGAGCAACCAACTAGCCTTAGCAATAGCATCTTATGCCGAAGGATATGGTGCTATCAGCAGAGGTGATGGTAAGTGGAAGCCGGAAACTGGTCGTTATATAAAAGATATCTTTTATATCTATAAATTCATGAAAACGCCATGAATTGAATAAGTAGTGTCGTTTCCCGCAGAAATTGATGAATACCTACAAGATAGTTCGTACCTAACGAATTATCTTGAATAAATTAGGTATTTCCAGATGCCGCACGGCAGGCAGCAGTTCTAATTATGAGTTTTAGCGCTGATAAACATTGAGTTCAGGCAATAAAGTATCCCTATTGGGATGATTATAATAGGGACGAGTCGCTCCCTAT